>JAPXNP010000356.1:0-3076 GCA_033811955.1 Acidobacteriota bacterium | reverse complement strand
TTGCCGGTCTGCTTGTCGGCTGGGGCGTGGGCAGGAGACGCCGACAACCCGATAGGCCGCCCAACAGCAATCGCAAAGCCTCCACGCCCTCCACCGTCGTAAAGAAGGGCTTGTAGATTCCCACGCCGGAGGCGTTCTTCGGAGGTGGATGACCCGTATGGTCGCACCGTTCCCGCAAACAAGGTGCGGGCGGAAGACGGGAATGAAAGAGTCGGTCGCATGTGGGAGAGAATTGCCAAGCATCGAAGGGTCCTTGGCGTCGGAAGCTTTGCGTCGATGCCCAAGTTGCAGAGGAGTTATTAGATCGAGGTGTGCTGCTGGATCGGCAATGCCCATGGTGCATGGGTATGGTGGGAAGAGTGGAAGGAGAAGGAAGAATGAACGGAGTTACCCGAAGAGAATGGATGGCCGGCTTTGCCGGGGCTACGCTGGCAGGCCCGCCGGCTTCGTTGCGAGGCGGATCCGCCACAGCCCGGGAAACTGAAGGAAGTCCGACTGCATGCCCTTTGGCTCTCGTAGACTTTCAGCCTAGGAGCATGCTGCAGGTCAAGGAGACTCACGTCCCCCGCTCGCGGTATCCCGTAATCGATGTCCATACCCATCTCACGTTCGTGGAGGGATCTGGAAAGGATATTCGAGCCCGTCATTTGATCACTCCCGAAGAAGCTATTGAGCTTATGGATCGCAAGAACATAGCCGCGATGGTGAACTTGACCGGGGGCTACGGTCCGGGTTTCGACGATACGTTGGACTATTGGACGAAGGCTCACGACGACCGTTTCCTGGTGTGTTGCGAGCCATGGTTCGATCGCATTCTCGAGGACGGCTATAGCCGTATCTTGGCCGATGAGGTGGAAAGATGCGCTGGTCTTGGCGCCAAGGGGTTGAAGGTGCTCAAGACTCTCGGGCTATATCTTCGAGAGCGACTGACCGAAGGCCCGCTGGTCAAAGTGGACGATCCTCGTTTCGACGAGATGTGGGAAGCCGCGGGGTCGAATCACCTGCCCGTAATGATTCATACCTCCGATCCGCTCGCGTTTTTCCTTCCGATCGACAGGTTTAACGAGCGATTTGAGGAGCTCAACGCCCATCCTGACTGGTCGTTTTACGACCGGGACTATCCGAGTGACCGGGAACTTCAGGAAGCCCGGGTCCGGGTGATGCAACGGCATCCGAGGACAACATTCGTTGCCCTCCACGTGGCGGTGGCCGAGGACCTGGAGTATGTCAGCCGGTGCATGAGGGAATGTCCCAACATGTATGTTGAAATCGGAGCCCGCGTCGGAGAGCTCGGTCGACAACCTCGGGCGGCACGGCGCTTCTTTGAGGAGTTCCAAGACCGGATCATGTTCGGTACCGACGCCATTCCTCTCCCCGACGGAGCCGAGACTCCGCAGCAGGTTTTCGTCGACGAGCTGTACGAGATCTATTACCGGTTCCTCGAAACGGACGACGAGTATTTTGACTATGCACCGGCACCGGTCCCGCCTCAGGGGCGATGGCGGATCTATGGGCTGAATCTTCCCGATGAGATTCTCCGCAAGGTGTACCACAATAACGCGGCCCGGTTGTTCGGCCTGACATAACCGACCGATGGGTTGCGGGTGACTTTCGGAACGGAGTGCACATTCGAGCGTCCGGGAGGCCGGCTCCCGGCGGGGATTTCTCATCCGGCGTCGGGTTTGGTTTTCGGGTGATGCCGACGGGACCATCCGAACGACTCGTAGTGTTACCGCTTGTAAGGGAGACCGACGGCGGCGTGATGCGACGGTCCGCTTTTGGGGCCGCCGTCGAATGCCTTAATGTTCTTCGTCAGTCGCTCGGGGACATAGTGTACTGGGGTAAGCTCGCGCGTTTGCATTGGATCGGCAAGCAAGGGCGCGTCGACTGCGCCGTTGTGCAATCCGTTCCATTGAACGGTCGGGGCGGCTCGCCTTCGCGGTCGGATCCGGATTTCGCCGAGAGCTTCTTCTCCCGGAGCGTGGCGCACCGCGGAGGAAGCCCTTCTTCACAAGAAGGAAGATGGGCTTAAACCGATCGGTCAGGCTTGCTGTCCGGGTAGGCTTGCAGGGCGTAAAACGCAGAGTGGGCTTGCGATCCCGCCTTGGCGTAAAGGTCTGATGTCCTCCCTCTGCGGCGCTTTGCGTCTGACTGCGAATCCACTGAGTCGCGGGACCGGTTGGAAATTTGGAGGTGCTAAGATTTACGGCATGAGCCGCAAGGTGTCTGCAGCCGAGGAGCGCAGGATTTCCGAGATTCTCGCGCGGCTGCGCGAGCGCTATCCCGACGCCACCTGCGCGCTTCACCACGAAAACGCCTATCAGCTGTTGGTGGCGACCATATTGTCGGCACAGTGTACCGACGAGCGGGTCAACCAGGTGACGCCCGAGTTGTTCCGGCGGTATCCGACTCCCCAGCATCTCGCCGGTGCGGAACCGGAGGAGCTGGAGCAACTGATCCGTAGCACCGGGTTCTTCCGAAACAAAGCTCGCAGCCTGATCGGTTGCAGCCGCCGACTGGTGGAACAGTATGGCGGCAACGTGCCGGACACAATGGAAGATCTGCTGACGTTGCCCGGGGTGGCGCGCAAGACGGCCAACGTGGTGTTGAGTACCTGGTTCGGTAAGGCGGAAGGGATCGTCGTCGACACCCACGTCAGTCGCCTGGCTCAGAGGCTCGGGTTGGTAGACGCAAGCGCCCGCGACGACATCGAAAAGCAGCTGATGGAGCGGATTCCACAGAAGGAATGGATTCCTTTTGCTTACCGCTTGATTCTCCACGGTCGCTTGGTGTGCAAGGCCAAGCGGCCAAACTGCCGCGAGTGTTTTCTGGCCGATTTGTGTCCTTCCGCCGCCGAGTTGGTGGAAACGGGAGGACGATCGCCTGGGGCGAAGCGGGAAGGAGAGGTTACTCGAAAGGGCTCCACCACCGCCAAAAATGCCCCAGCGGGCCGGGGCCGCCGCCGATCGAAAACGAGTGGCGAATCGCTTCCGTGACGTAGAGCTTTGCGCGGCGACACGCTTCCCTTAGGGGGTGGCCGAGAGCTAAGTTGGCCGCAACGGCGGCGGAGAGAGTG
>JAPXNP010000355.1:0-3100 GCA_033811955.1 Acidobacteriota bacterium | reverse complement strand
GATTCGATCACCTTCCTGACATAGTCAAGCTCGCCCCGAAGCTTCACTTTACCCGTACGAATCTCCTGGTAGCACTCCCGCAAGACAGTTTCAGTCACCTCGTCGTCGACCCAACCAAGGTTCGCAATTTCCTGGCCCAGAACCTTGACCTCCTCGTCGTGCAGATTCTTAAAGATCTCCGCACTGACCTTCTCCCCGAGGTAGACGAGTAGAATCGCCGCCTTCCGCAATCCGCTCAAATGCTGCCCCCGGATCACATGGTGACGACCCGTAAGCGTCACCGGCGATTCGGACGGAGCAACTTCCTGTACGACGTCCATATCCTTAGGCTCCTTCGGATAACCAACTACGAATCAAATGAACCAGCGCCTGGGGGTCTTCTTTGGCGAGCTTTAAAACATCTTTACGGTAAGGACTTTCCTTCTCCGCCGTTTCTCCCGGGAGAAGTGGTTTCCCTTCGGCGAGAGCCTGCTCCAGTTGCTTCAGCAGCTCAGGGTTGTCCACCATACCCGCCAGGGCGGCCCTCGGGGACCGCTCCACCTCCACGTAAGAAAAAACCTTGTTCCTTACCGGCCGGAAGATCACCAAATAGAACAGCACGAAAAGAGCGAGAATCAGGAGATACCGGCTCACAATGTAGATAAGGTCACGGTTCCGTTCCCAGAAGGACACAGGGGCAAACTGCAACTGCTCGGGCAAACCACTGAAAGGAACGTTCTCCACCGTCAGGACGTCACCCCGGTCGGCACTGAATCCGACGGTGGCGCTTACCAACTTCCGGATCCGTTCCATTTCCTCCTCGCTACGAGGTTCCAAAACGATCTCTCCGTCAGGGTTCTCCACGTTTTTGTAATTGACAACCACGGCGACCGACTGATGAAGGATCGATCCGCCGGGGACAACGGTTTCCCGCACGGTTCGGCTGACCTCGTAGTTCGTCGTCTGGTTCTCCAACGTGCGTTCCGGACCGACCACCTCCCGCCCGCCGGCGTTCTGCTGCTCAGCGGACGGGTCATTGGCACGAAACGGGATACCGGCGGCCGAACGCTGGTTCACGCTCTCGCGGGAAACTTGTTCGCTGATAACGACGGGATCCTGAACCTGCTGCTGCGTCTCCTTGCGTTCAGAGACATCCAGCCGCACCGAGGCACTAACCCGCACCGAATCCTCTCCGACCACAGGCTCCAGGATGGCGATCACCTTCTGACAGAGTTCCTTTTCGATTTTTCTTTGCAAGCCGACCTGTGCCGCGGTCAAAGCGTCGTCAGCCGGGCTTCGATCGGAAAGGAGATTGCCGTTGACATCGACAACCGTAACATTGCCCGGATCCAGCCCCTCCACGGCGAAGGCCACCAGATTCTGAATCGCCGCCACCTTCCGCGAATCAAGAACTCCCGGCGATGTAAGTCTCAGGACCACAGAAGCCTTCGCAACTTGGCGATCCTCCGCAAACAGTGCATCTTTCGGCAGGACCAGGTGCACGCGGGCACGATCTACCTCGTTCAGGGTTAAGATCGTTCGCTCCAGCTCCCCCTCTAAAGCCCGCCGATAGTTGACTCTCTCAGCAAAATCGGTGACACCCCAATTGTTCTGATCGAATAGCTCCATACCCAGCCTTCCCACCGAAGGCAGACGTTCACCCGCAAGTTGGAGACGAGCCTCGTCCAAGCGCTCGGCGGGAACCAGAATGGACCTCCCCCCTTGTTCCAGTCGGTACGGAATGTTCATCTGTTGCAAACGTTGCGTGACGGAGGACGCATTCTCGGCATCCAAGTCCGAAAACAGCAACTGATAAGGCGATCGCTGCAGCAGGTAGGCAAAAAAGAGGATGCCGCATAGGATGACCGCCCCCAGGGCGGTGATCGAGAGTTTTTGGTTCAGTGTAAGACTGCTGTTGAGTCGCTTTAATTGAGCCCACAGCCCAGGCATGGCGTTGCTCCTCGTAGGTCGGGACGGAGGTTTTTAGACCTGCATCCGCATCACTTCCTGATAGGCGTCAATCAACTTGTTCCGCACTTGCATCATCATCTGGAAGGAGAGATCCGCCTTCTGCAGGGCGATCATAGCCGCGTGAACGTCCTGGATCTCCCCGGAAATCATTTGCTCTACCTGCTGATCCGAGATCTTCTGAGCCTGGTCAACCTCCCGGATCGCTTCGCTAAGCAACTGCTTGAAGTCAACCCCGTTCTGTCCTGAGGGTTTTGCGACTTGCTTCTGAAACTCCTGCAGCTGCTTGAGAGGATTCGTTCTTTGAAGAAGTATTTCGTTCATCACGACCTCCTGCTACCGAGCGATGTCCAGTGACCGCCGAATCAGCTCCCTGACGGCCTCGAAGGCCCTAAGGTTCGCCTCGTAAGACCGTTTCGCCGCCATAAAGTTCGCCATTTCTTCCAACGGGTTCACGTTTGGGTAGGCAACGTAACCACTCGGGTCGGCGTCCGGGTGTTGCGGATCGTAGACCAACACCGGAGGGCGCGGATCGGTCACAATCTCCTGTACCCGGACACCTTCGAGCCCCTCACCCCCAACCTCGGCAAGCACCTTCCAGAAGGGCTCCACCGACTGAGTTTCGAAGAGCACATCCTTTCGCCGGTAAGGTCCTCCTTCCGGCGTGCGGGTGGTTTCCGCGTTGGCGAGGTTGGCCACCAGTACCTCCAGTCGCCGGCGATGAGCCGCCAAAGCGGAGGCGGATACGTCTAAGCTGGTAAACAGGCCGCTCATCAGGCTCTACCCTCCTTGATGCTGGACCTAACCAACTGAAGTTTCTGCCGCAAGAACTGGGCGGTGGCGGTGAACTTCATCACGTTCTCGGCAAGTTCAACCAATTCTTTCTCGAGTTCTACGTTGTTTTCGTCGTAGCCCGCCTCATCGCCTTCGGAGGCCTCGAGGGGGCGGGCACGCACAAGAGTGGGCCGGCCGGAGATGTGCTGAGGGAGGGTCCTGCGCAGACCTCCCTCCTCACCGGCCAAGCGCTCGGCGGCAAGGAAATCTTCAAATCGCAGTTCCTTAGACCGATATCCGGGAGTCTCCACGTTGGCCACGTTCGATGCAACCAGCTTTTGCTTTTGGGCGGCATAGTCCAAAAACCGTGACATTGTGG
>JAPXNP010000354.1:0-3108 GCA_033811955.1 Acidobacteriota bacterium | reverse complement strand
GATACCGATGGGCCGCGGCGGCTCCTTGAGCTGTAAGGGGGAAGATTCGATCGATGACGGGGCGAATACGTCCCGCTGCCACCAAGGCCAAGATTTGCTCGAAGGCCGAGCGGATTTCAGCGTGACGGCCGTCCAGCAATCCGAGGTGAAAGCCGAATACCCCCAGGTTTCTCTCCATGAGCTGCAAAGGGTGAAAGCGGGGCGTTTCGAAATATTTCCACGCCGCCGTCCACCAAAGGCGCCGGGCACTCGGGGCCGCGGAAGCCAGTCCATACGAGACTACGCGACCGAGAGGAGCGACCAGCTGGCTAAGACGGCGCAGGCTCGAGCCGCCGACCGCATCGAGAAGCACGTCGATCCCCATAGCGTCGGCCGTCTGTTTCACGGCGGTGAAAACGTCCTCACGGTGGTAATTGAAGACGAAATCTGCTCCGAGTCGCTTGACAAAACGGAGTTTCTCGTCGGTTCCCACGGTGGCGAAAACCCGACAGCCGGAGCTTCGCGCCAGTTGTACGGCGGCGGTGCCTACACCGCCCGCTCCGCCCGTGATCAGTACCGATTCGCCTCGGCGCACATCCGCCAGTCGGTACAGGCAAAACCAGGCTGTAAGGTAGTTGACCGGTAAAGCGGCCGCCGAGGCCAGGTCGATTTTGTGCGGCAGCGGAAAAACCGAGATCTCGGGTGCCACCGCGAACTCGGCGTAACCTCCGAACGGAATCAGTGCCGCAACCCGCTGTCCCGACCCGACGTGCGAAACTTGAGCTCCGACGCAATCCACAACGCCGGCTACCTCAAAACCCGGCACGTAAGGTCGTCGGGGAGCGTGGCCGTACAGGCCCAAGCGTTGCAGAAGATCGGCAAAGTTCACTCCGGCCGCCGTTACCCGAATGCGAACCTCATCCTCGGCCGGTTCCGGAACGTGGAGGCTGTGTCCGACCAAGGTTTCCGGGGGACCTGTTCTTTCGATCCAGATCGATCGCATGGAATTCGACAAGCTTAGCATTCAGCGGTGTCAACTGGTAACGAGGACGGGTTTCGGCGGACGACACGGCTTCAGCGGAACCTCGCGGCAAACCCCGGGCCTTTTCGCCGGGATACGACTATAATCGATAGAAGGAGCATGCCATGACGACCCGAAGTGACACGGTTATTGGACGGTATTGGCATCGGCTGGATGACGGACGAATTCAGTGCGACCTTTGTCCACGCTTTTGCCGGGTTAAACCGGGTCAGAGGGCGTTTTGCTTTGTCAGGCAGGGAAGTGAGGATGGTATGCTTCTCACTACGTACGGGAGGTCGAGTGGATTTTGCGTCGATCCGATCGAGAAGAAGCCACTCAACCATTTTTATCCCGGAACGGCGGTTCTGTCCTTTGGAACGGCGGGATGCAACTTGGGCTGCAAGTTTTGCCAGAACTGGGATATCAGCAAATCCCGCGAAGTGGACAGGTTGGCCGACGAGGCTTCTCCCGCGACGATCGCCCGGGCCGCCAAGGCGCTTGGTTGCAGGAGCGTAGCCTATACCTACAACGACCCGGTCATCTTCTTGGAGTATGCCGTCGATGTGGCTCGGGCTTGCCGCGAGGAAGGCATTCGTAACGTCGCCGTAACCGCGGGTTACATTTGCCGTGAGGCGGCCGAGGAGTTCTTCTCTTGGATGGACGCCGCCAACGTGGACTTGAAGTCGTTCCGGGAGGAGTTCTACTGGAACAATTGCAGCGCTCATCTACAGCCGGTGCTGGACACGCTGGTCTACTTGAAGCATGAAACGAACGTTTGGTTCGAGCTGACGACGCTTTTGATTCCCGGACTAAACGATTCGGACGAGGAACTGGACGAGATGAGCCGGTGGGTGGTCGAACAGCTGGGGCCGGACGTGCCGATGCACTTCACCGCCTTCCATCCCGATTGGAGGATGCTTGATCTTCCGCCGACTTCGGCCGAGACGTTACGCCGCGCGCGTAAGATCGCCTTAGGGAACGGGGTGCGTTATGCCTACACGGGAAACGTGTACGACAGCGAGGGCCAAAGCACGTACTGTCACCAGTGCGGCACTCTTCTGATCGAGCGGGATTGGTACCGTCTGGGGCGATGGAACCTTACCGCGGACGGTCGCTGCGGAGAGTGTGGTACCCCGTGTGCGGGACGGTTCGATTCTAAACCGGGTACCTGGGGACCGCGCCGACTTCCGGTCCGTTTACGGGATTTCGCGCGCGTGAGATGAGAACGGCTGGAAGTTTCCATTTTCGTTGGCAGCCTTTGGGCTGTGGCGGCGGAAAGAGGAGGAGGGGCGTCGTGCGGAACGAGGTGTCCCTGCGGTTTCAGGATTTTTAAGTTGCCGCCGGATGAGTGCCGATCAGCCGGTGCATTGTCATAGGGGTGAACCAGATAACACACCAAGGGATTTCTCAATGGAATGCCGGGATGGAAAACCTACGCAGTTCCATCCGGGTGCTTGCTGGAGTTCTGGTCGCGGGCTGTTTGGCTCTGCTCGGCTTTCCGGATTCTGCGGAAGTGACTACGCTCTGGGCTCAGACGAATCCGTTCCGCCAGTACGCTAGCGGAGATCGCTGGGCCAGGGCCGTTCACGAAAGCGGCCTCCGCCTTTGGATCGAAGAGTACCCGACCCATGATCTCGCCGTGGTGGGTATTCACCTGCCTTGGCCTCAGGCCGATGAAGCCGGGGCTCGGCGGGCGGGGGAAATTCTGGCGCGGGGGTTGGCTCCTCGGATCCATGCTTCCGGTGGTTGGGTGGAGGTGCATCATCAAGGTCCGACGCTTTCAGTAGCCGCTGTGGTGCCTACGCTCGAAGGAGCCGAGGCGGTCGAGGCGTGCCTGAGCTTGTTTCAGAAGCCTCCCGCCGTCACCGGGATGGAGGCGGCGGTCGCCGCTTTATGTTCGTGTGCGCCTTCTGTTACACATCCTGCCGACCCCGTGTTGAGAGAAGGCCTGGAAAAGGCGGCCACGAGCCTTGGGTTGCCTTTATTGTCTACGGATCCGCCGGAAATCTCCGATGTTTCCGGGATTCTTCAAAGACTCCTCCGGCCGGATCAGGCGGTGATGACCGTAGTGGGACTGGTTCAAAGGGAACGCGTTGTGCGCTGGGTGG
>JAPXNP010000353.1:0-3112 GCA_033811955.1 Acidobacteriota bacterium | reverse complement strand
GAACAGTCTGGTCACCAAGAGGGACAGGACCGTCATCACAATGATGCCGGCCCTCCCTACCAACACGTAATGTCGTTCGGAGGCATCCCGTCGCACAAAGCGTCGGTAAAAGTCGTTGACGATATACGAAGTGCCCCAATTCAGTTGTGAAGCCAACGTCGACATATAGGCGGCCAAGAACACTGCGAGCAGTAATCCCAGCAAGCCCACCGGCAGATGTTCCAACATCAGCTTGGGGTACATCACGCCCGGATCCACGGTGTTCTCGTACTTTTCAAAAAAGGCGAGAAACTGAGGCGATTGATAAATCGGATCGCCCGACTGCAGCAGTGACGGATTCTGATAGGCGGCTTCGACTTGGGCGAACAGCGCCGGATTCTCCTGCTGCAGCACCTCGGGACTCCCCGCCCGCGGCAGGAGGATCAACGCACCCAAGGCCACCAGGATCCATGGCCACGGTCGCAGCGTGTAGTGGGCGATCATGAACCACAGGGTGGCAAACAAACTGTGGCGTTCGTCCTTTGCGGACATCATCCGCTGCGCCACGTATCCCCCGCCGCCGGGATCCGCCCCGGGGTACCAAGCCGACCACCACTGGACCGCTACATAAGCGACGAACGCTCCTACGGAGATCGCCAGTGCGCCGCCCGTCACGCCGGAAACCGTGACGTCGCCGACACGCGGGAAGAAGTCGAGAACCTGGGGTGCCAACTTCGCCTTCATGGCGGCCAATCCCCCCACCTCCGGCAATCGCACGACGATAACGGCCAAGATGATGCAGCCGGCCATGGCGAAAAGAAACTGGAAGCTGTCGGTCCGGGCGGTACCCACCAGACCGGAAGCCGAGGCGTAGATCGCCAGAATCGACGCGGAGATTACCACGAGCAGGAACGGATCAATCTCGGGCACTGTGACCTTGAAGATCTTCTCCATGGCCTTGTTGACCCATCCCAAGACGATCGCATTCATGAAGAGGCCCAGGTAGATCGCTCGGAAACCACGCAGCGCGGCCGCCGCCTTACCGCTGTAGCGGAGTTCCACGAACTCCACATCGGTCATGATGTTGGCCCTTCGCCACAACCGGGCGAAAAAGAAGACCGTCAGCATACCGCCGATGGCCAGGTTCCACCACAGCCAGTTACCCGCGATCCCGTTACGGGCCACCAGTTCGGTCACCGCCAGCGGCGTGTCGGCGGCGAACGTGGTCGCCACCATCGCAGTTCCGGCGATATACCACGGCATGTCCCGTCCCGAGAGGAAAAACTCCCCGGTGTCCTTCCCGGCTCGGCGGGAGTAATAAGCGGCGATCCCGAAAACTGCGAGGAAAAATAGTCCGATGACCGCCAAATCCAGCCAGTGCAAGTTGATCATGTGTCTTCTCCCCTCACCAAAACACCGACAATCTATCGCTGTACCAGCAAGCGGGTAGTGATGCTAGCAAACTCGTTTGGCAGAATACAGACGGAGACGGAAAAAAGAGAGCGAACCGGATTCAGCGGCGTCTTTAGTGCGAGGTCAACGCTTGGGGGGATTAGCGAAGGCCGGCCGCAGGTCGACCGAACGTGTTTCCACCCGAAGAGAACGCCTCCGCTCGCCATTTCGGGGAAGAAACGCTTGGGAAGCGCCGACTCGGTACATTGAAGCATCCGCTCGAGCCTAAAGTCGAAGTCCTGCTGAAGCTTCCTCCGCAATCGGGGGAAGCTTGCCGGGAACAACAGAAACCCCATTCTTAGTTCTTAGCCCGGAGCCGGCGCAAACTCCAACAACCGCGTCCCACAAAGCGACGGAAGCCGACGCTCGCCCTAAGTAGCGGAAGCGATCCCAGTTTCGCAGGCTCTAGGATACGGCCGAAGGGTAAAGATCGGCTCGGATCGGTAACACCGTCGCCTGATCCACCGCATCGGAGCCCATAATGCCTGCTATAGCCGCCTTCATGCCCTCCACGCCGTCACAAAGATTGGGCCGGCCGGTTCGAATGGTCTGAGCGAAGCCTTCCAGTTCGAGTCGATAAGCGGTCAACGCATTGAAACCACTCGAAGAACCTGCCGCTACGCCGCCCGCGGCGTCCAGGGCACGGCTCTCCGAAGCCTGCATGAGCGGAGTATCGCTCGGAGTCGTTTCCACCTTCAGTTCGGTCGGTTCGACTCCCCCTTCGTAAAAGAGCATGGCCTCCTGTTCTCCGGTCAGGAGAAGGGTTCCCTTGGTTCCGAAGAACACCTCATAGTAATGATCCCAAGCGTTGGACTGGATGGAGGAATAAGAAAGAGTCAAGCCGCCAGGGTATTCGTAGATCAGATAAACATGATCAGGTACTTCGCGGCCGTCTTTGTACCGATAAATGCCGCCTGAGCCGTAGATCTTTGTCGGCACGCTGTTCGAGAACCAGTTCACTACCTGAACTTGGTGAGTCGCCAGCTCGGTCATCAGTCCCAGCGAGTACTTGTCGTACAGGCGCCAGTTCGTCAAATGCTCGAGATCGGGATAGCCCCAGGGAGACGGGTCGAAGTCGACGTCGGTCGGAACGGCCCTTCGCCAGTCGCCGTTGCGGTGCCACACGGCCCGCACATGGTAGATCTCCCCGATAACCCCGGAATCGATCAGTTGCTTGGCTTCATGGTAAAGGGGGTTATAGGTCCGCTGGTGTCCAACCTGCAAGTTTCTGCGGGCCCTTCGGGCTGCTTCCACCATATTTCGGCACTCGTCCACTCCCATGGCCATGGTCTTCTCGACGAAAACGTGCTTACCGGCTTCGAGTGCGTCGACCGCCATGGGAGCATGGAGCCAGAGAGGCGTGGCGATCAGGATGGCCTCCAGGTCCCGGCGCTCCAGCATCTGTCGATAATCTTCGTAGGCCTGTGCATCCGGGTCGAACCTCTGGCGGGCAACGTTCAGAGCGCGCTCCCGATTGGGTGGAAAGATGTCACAGACCGCCGAAATCCGCAGATGCGAGGGAGGCGCATTCTCGATGAGAACTCCCCCCTGACCGCCGATACCCACGAGACCGGCCCGGACCGGCGTCATGGATGCCGCCTTCCAGATCAATGCGCCGGCGACCGGGGTGGCGGCCAGTGCCTTGATGAAGTTTCTTCGTCCCAGTTCCTTCTGTTCTGCA
>JAPXNP010000352.1:0-3121 GCA_033811955.1 Acidobacteriota bacterium | reverse complement strand
GCTCGCCAGCAGATCCAAATGCCGAGCCGCCGCAGAACCTTTCTCCCTTTCGTGGTGAAGTATTCGGCGGCGGATCCGTTCCAAATGATACCGAAGTCGGGGGCTGGCACGCGTCACCATCTGAGCGGCCACCGGGTCAATTTGCCCCGCTTCCCGTCCGATCTCTTCCATGTTTCGGCGGATCATTTCATCCATTTTGTCGAGTCGCCCTAGGACTTCGCCCCACTCCGATCCTCGGAGAACTCGATCGAACAGACGGTCCCGCTCGTTCCACCACAAGTCCGGCACCGACAACCCGTACCGGTCCAGCAACCGGGCACTTCGCCGATCCACCACGGTAATCGAAGGTCGGGCCGCCGCTACGGGCCGAAGATTCCAGAATCGACCCAACGCCTCCAGCTGGGCAAAGTAGGCCACTTCCGCCGGGCCCAGGACGGCACAGGCGGCGGGGAATAGGAATTCCTGCCAGAGAGGACGCAACAGCACCGAAGGCCCCAGGCGCACCGAGCCTTCGTCGACGGCCCGCAGCAGCTCCAAGGGACTGCAATGGAATGAGCGGCGACCTTTAGCGACATACCTGTTCTCCCGCCATTCCAGCTTCCATCGCCGATTACCTTCGATCAGGAACAAAAACGTCTCCGACGATTCCACTCTCACCTGAACCGGCAGGCCCTTGGCTTTCAACTCCCGGTTTCGCAACAGCACGGCCTCCACCAGATCGGCTCGTTTCTCCACCGCGACCCGGAAGAAACTCGAGTAGATCTCGTCCGGCGCTACGCTCAAGGGATGGAAGCAGAGCAATCCTCGTCCGCCGAACAGCCGGAGCAGCCAGCAGGCAAAAGCTTCCGCCAGGGTCCGACCCGGCCGATAGGCTTCCGACACGATCAAACGCAACCAGCGGGCAGGTATCAGTTGGCGCCATCCCGTGTCATCCTGTCCCAACCATCGCTCCCAAACCGCGACGGAAACTGTTCCGGCCATCTGCGCCGGCGAAACGGAATCGTACGGATGCACGAGAGTCCTCAGTTCCCCGTCCACCCCCGGGAAAGAGGTCTTGGCTACTTCTTCATAGTCCGAATCATCCGCCGCCAGCCAGAAGACGGGTACGGCAGGGATTCCCTGTTGTTTGAGCCGCTCTGCCAGAGACACCGCAGCCGCCGCTTTGTAAAGTCCGTACGCCGGGCCGCCGGCGATTCCCACCTGCTGTCCGGTCAGCACCGCAACGGCGTCCGATCGAGCCATCACCTCCAGGCTCGGAACCGCCTGCGCTTCAAACCCCAGCTGTCGATGAAAGCGCGCGATCGCTTCAACGAGAGGTCTGCGGGGATAACGTTCTTGCTCTGACACGCTCCGGCAGTGCGAGAGCCGATCGGAAAGGTTTGAGGGCATGCGCCGGAAATACCCTTGAACCTCCGGCGCACCCTCCAGGAAAGCGGTGAATAGGGGGTTCCGTCCCGGCGTCTTGCTCAGTTCGACACCCAAACAGTTCATTGCTTTGCCCATTCGTCAGCAAACCGGGTGGAAAGCGATCCAACCACCCACCGTCACGCTCTCTGTTCGTCCGTTCCGATTTCTTCGCCGCGATCCAACCGGCCGGGGCAACCCCAACAATCTTTGCATGATACTCCAGCATACCGTTGGGTTGTGAGCTCCAGGGAGAGGTCTCGCAGCACCGGACGGGCCTACGTTCTTTCTGCGGACGTCGCCCGGCTCCGGGCGGAACCGGAAACTTCTATTTCCGTTGCTCGACTTGCCGACCCCGAGCGGATCCGCATCGTTTGTGTAAGCCCCCCGTCTTCTTCGCAACTTTTTCTGCTCCGACGTTTAGGTAAGGTGAGCGGCACGCAATGGGGCGTACCGCCGAAAAGGAGGAACACTCATGCTAAACATCAAGGCAACCCTGGGAATTGTGACGGCCTTTTTGGTTCTCTTTGCAGGACCGGCCGCCTGGCTCTGGGCGCAGGCCCCCGAAAAGCCGGTGGATCTGAACCAGGCCTCGGTGGACCAGCTCACCGAGTTGCCCGGTATCGGCCCTACCACGGCCCAGCGCATCGTGGAATACCGGGAAAAGAACGGGCCCTTCCGCAAAATCGAGGACCTGATGAATGTACGGGGCATCGGTGAGAAGAAGTTCCTGCGCCTGAAGGATCGCATCACGGTGGGAAAGACGGCGGAGACGCCGACCACGCCTGAAAAGCAGGCTTCGGCACCTGACAAAGGTTGAGGTTGTTTTCAAACGGCTGGGCCGGGTCCCCGGGAACCCGGCCTCCAGCCCCGCCGCCGTCCCGCGCGTTCCTTGGCGCCAGGGGCTTCCCAAGGCCGTCGCCGGACGGTCTCCCCCTTCCTCCCCGCCTTGTCTTACGACTGCAAAAGTGCCAGATAGCCGAGCACCAGCTGAGGACCAAAGAGGGCGGCTACAGCAGCGGAAATTCCCAGAAAGGAACCAAACGGCAGCTCATAACGTCGGCCGCGGCCGGTCAGCCAAACGTAGGAACCTCCCACCACCGCACCCATAAGCGATCCCAGCAGGATGGTCAACCAAACCATCTGCCAGCCCAGAAAGGCACCCACCATGGCCATCATCTTCACATCACCCATGCCCATGCCCTCGACTCCACGAAACTTACGGTAGAGCCAAGCGACGAGCCAGAGGAATCCGGCACCCAAAAGGATTCCCAGCCCCGCTTGAGCATATCGATTTCCCAGGCCCTCGCCGGTCACGGGAGATCCGGGTAGCGTGAAAAACTCCGGCGCCTGCCAGGGCACAAGCAAGAGCCCTGCGACGGTCCCTCCTACGGTGAAAACGTCCGGCAAGATGCGGTCCGTTAGGTCAATCATGACGAGCACGATCAGGAGGCAAAAGAACACGGCGTTCACCCCTAAGGGCGCACTCCAGCCGAACCGCCAGTACAGCGCGGCAAAGGACACGGCGGTCAATATCTCCACGAAGGGATAGATCCAGGAAATCCTTCCCCGACACCCACGGCAGCGACCACCCAACAGCACATAGCTCAGAACAGGAATGTTTTCCCAGGGCCGAATCGGGCGGCCGCAGTGCGGACAGGCGGAACCCGGACGAACCACGGAAAGGCCTCGCGGGATTCGATAGATACACACATTG
>JAPXNP010000351.1:0-3122 GCA_033811955.1 Acidobacteriota bacterium | reverse complement strand
GCGTCTTCCAGCTTTCCGGCCCGCAGATGGGCCGTCGCCAGCATTACGTGAGCCGGGGCACTGTCACCACCGCGCATGACCGCGTCGACGTATCTCTGCCCTTCCACGTCTCTACCTTCCTGCAACAGGGCCGTGCCCAGAAGATACGCCACGGCCGGATCCGTGTCGGCCTGGTTCGCAATCGGCATCAACAACTCGATAACTCGAGCCGTGTCTTCCTGCTGGAAATACAGGTTGGCCGCCAGCAGCCGGGCTTGTTTGAGATTGGGGTCAAGTTCCAGAGCCCGACTAAACTCTTGTAAAGCCAGGTCGCCTCGCGCCGATTTATAGTACGCGAGTCCCAAGTTAAAATGCAGCACCACACTGTCGCCACCCAGGGCCTTCGCTTCCTCGTAGACCGAGATCGCTCGCCCCAGATTGCCCATGGCTGCGTAGGCCGCACCCAAATTCGTCAGGAGGTCAGGGTGACGATAGCCCATGTTGAGGAGGCGCAGGTATAACTCCACGGCTGCAGCCGGCTGGTTTTGCTGCTGTAAGGAGACCGCCCTCTCCAAGATCTGCTGGGGAGTTTCTTCATCCGATTGTACCCAACCGGCTGCGACAACCCGGGACGGAAGGCAAAGAGCCGGCACGACCGCCAGCAATAGAGCCGGTGGAATTCGCCGGCCCCACCTCAGCCGCAGCCGACTAGTCAGAGTCCGATGCTCTGAAGGATCTCCACTCATCTCAGCCCCGCTCTCTTGCAATTACTTCAGAACCTTCCGTACCCATTCCTGCTTCCGCTCCGAAAGACGCTTAAACTCCTCTCTCTCACGGGCGGCGTCCCGCTCTCGACCCGCTTTCTGGTAGGCACGGGCCAGGGTAAAACGGATCTCCGGCACGTCGGGAGCCAACCGCGCCGCTTTCTCCAACTCCTGAATGGCTAGCTCAAGCTGATCGTCTCCCGACTCCAGCAGGCTTTGCCCCAGCGCAAAGTGGGCGGCGAACGAGGCCTGATCGAGCTCAAGAGCCCTTTCCGCCCACGTCTTTGAAGCTGCGTAATCACCGGAGGCTATGTGTTCAAATGCCAGCTGCAAAGTAGCTTCTAAGTGGTTGGGATCCAGTTCCACGGCCTGTTCGAACTGGGCAATCGCTTCTTCTCGCCCTAGACCCTGTCGCCCACGAATCGTAGAGAGGGCAAACCCGAAAGCGTAGTGAGCCGCAGGATCCTTCGGAAAGCGTCGAACCAGCTGCTGGAACAAAGCTTCGCTGGCGGGAAAATTCTCCCGAGCGAACTCGTATGCCGCCTGTCCGGCCGTCAGGACCGCTTCCCGCCGCTCAGGAGGGGCCTCAGATGGCAATACGGCCATGCGTAGCGCCGCTAATCCAAAAGCCTCGATCACGGTTATGGTACGAACATTCTGCTTGGCGAACTCTTCCAACACTTCGAGGGCGTCCTCGAAACGGCCCGATCTCGTCAACAGAACGGCCAGATGGTACCTGACGACCGATTGCAAACCGGCGTCATCCCCCAAGCCCAGAACTCTGGATTCGGTCAGGTCCAACAGGCTCTCGTCATACCTCTGTTGGCGAAAACGGCAGAGCCCGCGCATCGCACGCGCCGGGCCGTGCTGCGGAGCCAGAGACACCAGGTGATCGAAAGCTGCTTCGGCCTCTTCAAACCGGTCGAGATCATAGAAAAGCGTACCCAAATACCACCAGCCCTCCGCCCAGTCCGGCTTCAGCTCCAGAGCGGACCGGTACGCTTCGGTCGCTTCGACCAACCTACCTCCCTCCCGAAGCTGTTGGGCACGAGCGGCCACGGTGTCGAAGTCCTGCGCCGCCAGATTCTGCAACAGGAACAATGCAGCTACCACGCAGCGGCAGCAGCTCCAGCTAGTCACCGAACCTCGCTTGCCATGGCCCGGGGGACGTACCTTGGCCCCCACCTTCGCCGGAAAGCCGTCTCGAGACTTTCCTTCTTTCATCCTCATCGCACCGCCGCGAGCCACGTTTCAAGTATACAAAGACAAGCCATTCCCAGCGGTTCCAGCGGAGGTTATGGTTCACGGATTCGCCCTGAAACTGCTCCCGACTCTCCCTCCCGAGCCGGTAGAATCCTCATTTCGGTACCGGCCGAAGAAAATCCACGGGTACTGCGCCGGACGCCTTCCGGAGAGTCGATCCCGCTCACGGCTTCGCTTCCGTCTCATTCCCACTTCCGGTCAAGTAATCCTGCCGAGTGAGAAATTGCTCCGCTTCCTTCAACAGCGCGCTAAGACGCTCAAACTCCTGGTACTCCCTTTGAGCATCCTCCCGTCTTCCCATCCGCTGGTAAGCCCTTCCGAGCACGAAGTGCACCTCCGGTTTGGAGGGGGCCAAAGCGGCCGCCTCTTCGAGCAACGGCACGGCCGCTTCCGGCGAGCCCGTCTCCAAAAGTACCTGTCCTAGGGCGAATCGACCTGCAAAAGACGACGGATCGGCCTTTACGGCCCGCTCCGCATACGGCCGAGCCGTTTCGAACTCTCCCCGGCGAATATACTCGAGGGCCACTTGAACGAGTGCAAAGTGATGCGTCGGATCAAGTTCCAACTCCTGGAGAAACAGCTGAAGGGCGGAGTCCGGATCGGAAATCAGTAGGATAGCACCGTAAGAATAATGCAGGTGGGGCTGCCGTGGATACTCCTGAAGAACCTTACTGAACAGTGCCTTAGCCTCGTCACGGAGCCCGGATTCCCAGGTAAAAGTCGCCCGACCGACCTTTCGCACGATCTCCCTCAACTCGACCGGTATCTCCCACGGAAGATAAGGAAGACGCAGCATACATAACCCGAAGGCGTCAAGAACCCCGGGAATCGGCTCTCCGGTGTAGGCGAAGCCTTTTACCGCCTGGTAGGCGGCCTCGAATTCCCCTAAGCGATTCAGCGCAAGAGCCCCATGGTACCGCACTAGCGTCTGCAACGACTCGTTCTTTCCGATCCCAAAGATGCGAGCTTGCTGGAAATTCGCCAGCGCTCTCCCATAGTCACCCAAGTAGAAAAGCGAGAGACCTAGTACGGCGTAGGCCGGCCCGTACTCAGGCCAGTTGGAGGTCATGACCGTGGCGGTATCCCGGGCCTCCTCGTACCGCTTCAGATCATACA
>JAPXNP010000350.1:0-3124 GCA_033811955.1 Acidobacteriota bacterium | reverse complement strand
GTCGAAGATCCCCAACCGGAGCGTGAAGTTGACCAGGTGTGAAAACACTCGTCCTGCCAGCACTCGGTAGGCAGGGTAGGTGGGATCCCGGCTCGATTCGGGCAGGTCCCGCGCTCCCACGACCGCATCGACGCCACGGTCCCGCAAAATCTCGAAAGCATGACAAAAGAAATCCAATGCATAAGGGAGGTCGGCGTCGACCATAAAGACCCAGTCCCCGCTGGAAGCGAGGATTCCCCGACGAACCGCCTCCCCCTTGCCTCGGTTCTCAGCCGACCGAACCAGAGTCACACCCGCCCCGGAAAACGTCTCCGCCACCCGAGAGGTGCCGTCTACGCTACCGTCGTCCACGACGATAATCTCCCACGGCTCGGCCCCCAGCCAGTCGCGTAGGAAAACCGTCAACTCCTGCAAGGTCGGACCCAGCCTTTGCTCTTCGTTATATGCCGGGATGACGAGGGAAACCCGAATCTTTTCCTTTTCCGACATCTTAGAGTCGCTTCATCTTACACGCTTCCGCACCGTACGTTCCGGTGTCCGGCTGGGGAAGAGGGGACTGGAGGCGGACGCACGCCGCGTGCAGTCCGACATCGGCGCTCTATTATGTCGCGTCGCCTGAGACGGCCGCGCTGCGGGTTGGCGGCATCTCGAGAAGGCAGGAAACGCGGCTCGCGGCGTGGGACACACCCGTGGGCCCATCCCGGCAACCCCCAAGCGACAACTTCCCGAGGCCGAAGGCCTCACACACTCAAAAGCCCACGACAAGCGGGAGCCGGCGAGCGCCGCCCTGGGTTTACGCGTCCTTCTGATCGTTCCGGAGCCCTGCAGAGGTGCTCTCATCCCACCTTTCGGCGTTCCACCGCCCACCCGTGACCATTTCTCGGGTCCACCTTTTCTGGTGGGTGGAGAAACGAGGGAGCATGGCAGGAAGCCTCCTCAGCGAACGTGCCTGAAGTTCTTATCGTCAAAGAAAAAGTTCCACGTCGAGCACTGGGGGCACTCGTACACCCGAAACATCCCCCAACGCCGTCTGACGCTCCCCGCCGACTTCAGACTTTCAGAAGGACTGCTCGATCCACAGCGGATACAAACATTGCACCAGCCCGTCTCATCGATCGAGTCGCCAATTGCACCAAAGTACATCGCCCAACCGTAGAAGCTGAGGCGTGTTCGAAGCCATCGATCCGCCCAACGTGAAGCCAGGAGGTAGAGACGCAGTGACCATTCCGCCCCCCCTCCCAAGAGGAGAAGTCTGCGGGGAGGCCAGGCCGTTCGGCTCGCACGGTTCAAGAAACTGAGAGAGGAGAACAACGGACGCGTCGCGCGGTGCGGAAGTCCGGTGTGAGCGGTAATTCGTCGAATCAAGTCCCCGGAATTCCGAAAAGCGTTCACGTGACCTCCTCCGTGGGACAACCATCGATAAACGACGTCGGTGAGCGTCGAGGCGTCGGGAACACTTACAAACAGAGCACCCTGCGGCTTGACGGTCCGGCCGATTTCCTCGAGAACCGCGTCCAGTTCGGAGAAATGTTCCAAGCTGTGGTGGCACACCACTGCATCCAAGGAAGAGCTTTTCACAGGCAGGATCGCCGCGTCGCCGCAAACAAAGATTCCATCGGCCTTGGGCGCCGAGAGCGTGTGGTCGACCCTGATCACCGTGTGACCGCCCGCGGGAAAACTACCCCCACCGCAACCGAGGTCCAGCACAACGCTCCCGCGTTGCAGATTCGCCAAGATCTCGTACACCCGGCGATTATAAGACCGTAATCCTTCACAGCTGATAGCAAGACATGGAACCGTAATACAGGAAGCAAGCACGATCCTTCCGGCCCATCTTCGGCACCCAAGGACGGACAAACCTCTCCTAAGCTTCGGGGAGTAACGGGCAGGTGGGATTTCATTGAGTAGGCCGGCCGCCTACGCTCCGCAGGCCGAAGATGAGCCGTCTCCCCGGCTACAAAACCGTCAGCTTCCTTTCCTACCCGAGAGATAAGAGTATGCTCAAGGTCGTTCCGCGCTTGTACCCGAGCCAACTTCAAGACGGTCGTGTCTTCGGGGCGTCGACGACCTTTGGTTTAAGGGCATCCGACGCCCGCCGCCGGATCCCTCTTCTGCAAAAAGGGCGGCTCACCGACAGGCATGGCAGGGGAATACCACGCTTTGCAGAAACCACGGTATACCGTGCAGAAGCGCTGCGGTCACTCCCACCGCAACGCAGCTGCCGACCAGGTCCAACGTCTCGACGCGTCGGACTACCTCCACCCAAAGTAGATACATCCAGACATAACCGCCCACTACGGCCAGGCGCAAGGCCACCAAGAACGCATCCTTCCCACAGAGATTGTGACGCTTCCTGAAAGCTGACCAAGAACCCTAAGGAATCCCGCTCATTCGCCGGCAGCGTGACGTCTCTAGGCAAAGGGATTGTAAGCAGCAAAGCAATCATCAAGATGTTTCCCAGCAAAATGGGTATGTGGGCCGGCCCTGTCCTGACAAACACTCGTTCGAACTCACCCCTCCCTCCGAGCAGGACGGCGATCGCCGTCAACATCCCCGCCCAGATGGGCCATTGGACAACACTGAAGAGAGCCGAGAAGATCCCCGTGAACGGTCCCAGATCCCTGAAGGCGGAGAATCCCGCTTCCAGCTCCTCTCGATCTTGCCCCCTAAGGAGTCTGTTTGCAGCTAAGCCTTCTTCCAATAGGTCAAGGACGTACTGGTGCAGCAGCCACGCGATCATTAGACCACTGCCCGCTACGAGAGCAACCACCAGCACAGCGGAAACAACCGAACTCTCACCGCGGTGCCCACGTGACGACGAACGATCTTGATGTGTCGTCCCCTTCTGCAAGGAGATTTCTTCCACGTTCATCAAAACAGATCCTCCAGGCTTTCGCCCGGTTACGTGGCCAGTTCGGTCAGGTCCTTTCGAATGAGAATCCTCCAGGTCAGCTCGGCGAGCAGGTAGAAAACGATGAGCGATCCTAAAAGGCCTAGGTAGGCCGCCGTCGGGTTGGCAAGGCTCTGTAATAGAAGCTCGGAAAGATCAACGTTCCACCGTTCCTCAGCTAGACCGCCCAACACAATGCCGAGCATGGGAAGGAGCACACTGCCCACCATCGGT
>JAPXNP010000349.1:0-3127 GCA_033811955.1 Acidobacteriota bacterium | reverse complement strand
CCCCTTCCTGCCGTCGCTCCACCTCTCGACCGGTGGCACCGACGATCCAACCCGAAGGCACGGTCAACGTAACGTCGTAGCGACTGAAATCGGAGAAAAACTCGGTCTGGATGAACTGGTGGCAGTTCCATGTTCCGTCATACTCCAGAACACCCAACTTCGGAAACCAGTGAGCCAGAAAGAAATAGTCGCCGCGGAATCCCGTTCTGGCAAAGGTCCGTGGCACCTTCGTCTCGAACTCCAGATCGATCTGCAGGCGCTCACCCGGCTGTACCGCGCGCTGCAGCAGCACTCGCCAGACGGTCTTGTCGTAAGGATTTCCATCGTCCGGTTGAATGAACTCGGTCTCCGCCGTTAAATCCTGGGAGGATCGGATCCCACCGCGAGGGTCTTGCGGATCAAGAGATCGCACGGAAATCCTCGTCACATCGATGCCGCCCCAATCCTCGGGCAAGCGGCGTCCGCCGGCTCGGATCCACCGTTCGGCCGCCGTCAAGAACGAAGATTGGGAGTCGCGCCAGGCGTTGAAGTACAAGTGGAACTGCAGATCCGCCACCGGTGCCGTCGAAGAATTCAGCCAGGTGATTTCCGCCGTACCCAAGACCTTGCGCGCTTCGGGGTCGAGGTGGGCTGACATGCGGTAACTTTCAGCGCCTCCGGCCGCAGAGCCCGGCCAACTGAGAAAAACCAGGGTGCCGACCAGCCATGATCCGCCCGCCAAACGCCGAGCCAATCCCCTCACGGCTCATTCCCCCAGAGCTTCGGATCGGATCCTTTCGACTTGCGCCAGGCGTCGCGCCAGCGGTGGATCTCGACCACTCCAACATCCGGCTTCGGCTTCCGGTTCTGCTTGTCTATCAGCGGCGGGAAAGGCCGATGGGGCTCCTGCTGGTACCAGTACGCCACCGTAGCCAGATCCAATGTGAGGTTGTTGGCGTGCCCGTGCTCGACCGTAAACCGAAAGGACTTCTCGAACTGAATCGGATCAAGAATGTGAAAGCGATACAAATGGGCCCGGCCGAGCCAACCCAAGGTTCCGCCCACCCGAGCGATCCCGTAGAAGGGATGGAAAAACTGCTCGTCCGGGGACCATGATGTGTTGAAGTAGTCTTCCGTCCCGGTCCCGTGGAGGGTGGGGGTCTCGTCCCCGTCGATAAAGATCATGTCGTCGCCCTCCCCGTACCACATGGGGCTCGGCGAATGAACGTAGTAATTGACACCCACAAAGCGACCCTTGCCTTCGGCTTCCAGAACGAGGTAGTTCCCTTCTCCCCTCGGGTTGGGAGGCTGCGGGCCAAGCACACCCCATTCGTTTTCCCCCTCCGGAGCCGCTTCCGTGAGCTCCTGGTTATACCACGCGTGGAAGCGCCCATACTCGGGAGGCAATTCTGCCAGTTCAAGATAGTCTATATAGTAATAAAACGCTTCGATGCTGCGTCCCGTCTGATTCTCTACTTCGATACGGGCTCCGTCCGAAAAAGGCATCGGGAAATAGCTCACCAAACCCCTTCCGCTGCGCGGTCCGGCCGCCAGAGGAAGAGAAGAAAACGTGTAGCTCTCATCCCATCCTTGCCCGAAAAAGGGACCGATGGGTGACTCGACGCACGGCTCCGAACTCCCGTCCCAGTACATCCGCAAAATGATGTCGTTGCGGCTTAAGGCCGGAGGAGGGGGTGCGATGGTGATCCAGATATGCTGGATGATTCCCGCTCCAGACACGTCGAACAGTAGGCGCCGCGCTCCGTCGGGAATGTTCTCGAAGCGATCGTTATTCCCTCCGGTACGGTCGAAGCTGCTGACTCGCCGGGAACTTCCTGCTGCATCTATGCGACTCAACTCCAGTAAATCGTTCCGTATCTGCCCTTGAGCCGCAGCCCCCAGGATCACGACCGCCGCCGACAGGCAGCCGATACTCCGCTTCCACATGACTGCCTCCTTTCACGTCTACCAGGCGAAATGCGGCGCCATTCTACGGCAGATCGTAGGAAAGCGAAACCTTGCCGGAGCAGACAGTGCGTAGGACGGTTTCACGAAAGAAACCGATCACCGCTCTCTTCGCCGCGCACAGCTAGAGGTTGCCTCGTTCACTCGGTATCCATCAGGTGGGCTCCGCTCGCGGTGAGCAGCTAACTGTGAACAAAGAACGAGCCCTGGTCGCTCACGCCTCTAATCGCCAAGAAGGCAGAACGCCCGGGTCGAACCTTCACGTCTACCTATGGCTGTGGGACACGCTTACGACGACCTTCCGGTCTCACGACCTCACCCGTCCCTGCGGTACCGACGTTATCGTTCTAAAGATCTCAGTTGCGCCACATCGAAGTCCTCCAGATCCTCTAAAATGAGATCGGCCAAGCTGAGATCCTGACGTAGCAATCCCCGCCGCCGCAAGGCGACACAGACCATTCCCGCACTTTTCGCGGCCGCCACACCGGCGGCCGAATCTTCGAATACCAAACAGGTCTCCGGCAAAACCCCTAGGCGCGCCGCGGCCACCAAGTACCCACTGGGATCCGGCTTGCCCGCCGGGTAGTCTTCGGCGCCCAAGTAAAACTGGACGAGATCTAGAATGCCCAGCTGTTCAAGGCAACGCTGTACGTCGGCTCGGGGTGAGCCGGACACGACCGCCACGGGATAATCTTTGCTCAAACGACGCAGAAGGTTAACCGACCCTGGGATGGAGATGTCGCGCTGCTTCTCGAGATCAAGAAAGATTTCACGGACGACCTCTTCCATCTCTTCCCGGGACGGGTAGGCCCCCGGCCATCGGCGGGACACCTCGTGGTAGATTTCGTGCCAGCCGCGTCCATAAACCAGAGCTACGGCCTCGTCATGCTCCAAAAAGTGACCCCGCCGGAGCAGAGCGATCCGCACGGCGTCCACGTAGAGAACCTCGGAGTCCAGCAGGGTGCCGTCCAGATCGAAAAAGACGGCTCGAAACTCAGGGATCCTCTCCTTCTCAACCAATCCGGTTGCCCTCGTCTCTACCTCTTCCATCTTGCCTCATCGCCTCGAAACCTTGACCCGATAGACCCGTGGACACGGGTAAATCCCCATTGCCTACAAACAGCAAAAGCGTGCGCCGTCCCGATTCGAGGACGCCACCAGTTGCTCTTCGCTCCAGCTTCCA
>JAPXNP010000348.1:0-3138 GCA_033811955.1 Acidobacteriota bacterium | reverse complement strand
GTCGGGGACGAAGTACTGACTGTGGATGCTGTGCGTGATATCCGGGTAGCGGCGCAACGGATACCTTTCCGGGACCCTGCGGCGAAGTTCGGGTATGCTGTCGCGGACCTGGGGGCCGTGGACCACACCGCCCAGCCATTCCGGTTCCGTCGCCAGAATCTGGTAGAACTCTTCCATCCACTCTTGGTTAAACCCTTGTGGAGAAACCCACATCTTTGCGTTCGGATGAAACCGCTTCAACGAGGCCGTTTGCTTTTCCAGCAGTGCCATCAGATGCCGAGGTTGCGTGTGTCCGGGATCTCCTCCGGGAACAAACACGTGGTCGATGCGGGGAAGGCGCCGAAACACCTCCGCCCATTCGGCGAGGGCCGACTCCACCACCGCCGGATCCGCATAGTTCGGATCCATCGCCGGATACCAGACCCAAACGTCGAGACCGTACTCGTCGGCGATCCGCGACATCTCCTCCATCATTTCAATTTTCGGTAGGCGGAAGTGCGGGCTGTCGTCGGCGTCGTCGGAGCGGGGAGGAATCAGCTCAATGGCGTTCGTGCCGAAGACGGCGAGGTCACGGATGTATTGTTCCCACATTTCCACCGTGAAGCCGTCGTAGGAGTTCACCTTCGGTCGATATCCGAGCTGGTGTCCGCGCAGCGGGTACCGGGGGGCGGTAGCGACTTGGAGAGCCGGGTCGACCTCGACGATCTTGCCGTAGCTCATCTTCAGGTGGCGCAGCAAGTAACCCGCGCCGAATAAGACGGCGCGGTCACTGTTGCCGGCGATGACGACGGTACCGTCGACAACCTGGACGCGGAATCCCTCGTTTCCGTCCGGAGCCGCCACGAGGCGGGCCGACAAGTTTCCAGCCAATTCCGCGATCTGCGCCGACGTTCCGAGCAGAATGGCCGGTTTCTGATCCGTTCTCCATTGAGTGGAAATCTCTAGGCGGGCCTGGGTCCGCTCGAAGATCTCGTCGGTGAGGGTTTCGGCTGCTTTCCTCACGGTGACCGACGCACTGGGGGAAGCTACGATCACCGCATCCTTCAGATCGAGGGAAGCGGCCTTTGCTAATCCGGGGAAGAGAACACACAGAAGGGTCGTCCAGCACAGTTGTAAGCAAATTCGGCGCATGATGGCTTAACCTCCTAAAAGAAACCCGATCGGAACGCAAGAGCAAGACAAAGCGGGCGAGGGGCTGGGATGTGGAAAGGAGGAGGATCGATGGTGTCGAGCGGCGGTGCCGAACCTCGACGGACGGTTTCCTTTGCGGTTCCGCCGGCTTGTTGCTTTAGGTCTGATTCCGAGCCCGGTTCCCGGTTCATTGTCGGATTGGCTACGGCTCACCAGTAAGCTCCGGGTCCCAGATGGTCGCTCCAATGTAACGTTCCGGACCGGTCTTGGGATCGTTAAAGTAGTAGACGGCTATCACCTTGCCGTCCGGACGTTGCACCACCCGTGGGTAACCGATGTCGCGATCGCCGCCGTCGTCTCGCAACACGATATCTTTGCTCCAGGTCCTCCCGTTATCGTTGCTCAACTTCGCCCGGATGCTGAACGGCTTGGCGCGGTAGCCGTAGATCAGGCAGATGCGGCCGTCGCGTAGCTTCACCAAAGCCGGAGGATTGCCTTCCCCCGTGTCCGAAACCGGGTCGTCCAGCGGTGTCCATGTCTCACCGTTGTCCTGAGAAAGGTAGGCCGCCAGCCAACGTCTTGGACCTTCACGCCGCCGCACAACTACGAGAATCTCCGAGTCCGAAATGCGGACGGAGGCGGGCATGATCGAGAAACCCTCCTCAGGCTCCGGTCCGATCTTGGATACGAGCCGCCAAGTCCTACCGCCGTCCGGGGTGCGGACACAGATTGGCCGGCCCTCTTCTCCGTTCTGCTTCGCCGCCGTGAGAAAGAGCATGCAGTCTCGCGGGCCGTTGACGATGTAGTCGGTCCGAGCGGCGATTCCGGGAGCTCCGAAGTTGGGCAGGCGGAACGGCCCCTCCCAAGTTCGGCCTCGGTCGTAAGAGTAGAAGAAGTAGGAGATACCGGCTCCCGTAGACGTGGTTCGGACCGTCAAAGCAAAGTCGGGGTGGGTAAAGTCGATTCCGCCGACGGGATCCTGCAGTTGCGCCAAGGGAACGTCCGGGCGCGGAACTCCGTGCAGGAAACCCCCGTCGACATACCGAAGGTACCCCTTTGCCTGGGGATCTTCGATCGACCAAGTTCGGCCTCCGTCGAGACTGCGGGCGAGCATATGATGTTCGGGCTTTTCCCGATCGATGTGATGTCGATCGCCCAGGTTCTTGTAGTAGCCCTTGGAAAAGCCAACCAGGATCTCGTCGCCCCAGATCCAGATACCATGGTTGGCAGGCCATCCTCCGAACATGCCGGGCTCGTGGTAGATCACGACGTGTTCCACGGAACGATGCGTTTGTCCGCCGACCGATGTCGGAATAATCCCGGCGAACAGCAGTAGCGCGGGCAATTTCTTCGAGAGCATTTGTTGATTCTCCTTCCTGTTCAAGTCTTCCTCTTCCGTCAATCCGGGGAAGGGGAGGATGGGTGGCCGGAACTAAACGAAACCCCTAATGGATCCGATTCACCCATCCTCACGGACGTTCTAGAAAATGAAACGTAGCGCGAACTGAAGAATCCTGGGATCACCCGCATCGGTGATTCGCATGAAGTTGGCGGACGTCAGCGTCGACGTCGGATTGACCAGGTTGACGCGGTTGAAAGCGTTGAACATCTCGAAGCGGAACTGAGCGGCAAGATCCTCCGTTATGGGGAAACGCTTGTGCAGACCAAGGTTGACGTTGGCGTACCCGGGGCCCCGGAAGGTGTTTCGGCCCAAGGTGCCGTACGTACCCAGCGCGTTGGGTGCGAATGCACCCTTGTTGAGGTACTCAAGGATTTGCTCGCCCCGGGGTCGGTCGTCTCCCAAAGCGTAAGGGTCTCCCACCAGATCGGCCCGCTGTCCGTCCTGGCTGGTTCGCGCGTTGTCTTGCCCGCTGAGGACGGTAAAGACCGCGCCGCTGTACAGGTCTACGATTCCAGTCGCAGTCCAACCTCCCAGCACGCCCTCCATCAGCTTGTTATCGAAGTGGACAGGCAGCTCCCACAGTCCGGAGAGCTTGAAGACGTGCG
>JAPXNP010000347.1:0-3141 GCA_033811955.1 Acidobacteriota bacterium | reverse complement strand
AGCGATGTAATCGAATGCCAGGTTGAAGGCTTCATCCATGAACTCTCCGCCGGGACCACGCTGCTCGTAAAAGTCTCCGAACCCCCACGTGTTGATTCCAGAACTGCGCCCTAAGCTGGCTGCTCTAAAATCCAGATCGAGGCGCTGGGCCAGCTCGATCGTTCCGCGGCCGTCCTGGACGGGGGAGAGGATGAACGCCTTGATCGGACTGCCTGGAAGCGGCTTAGCCCACTTGACATGCGGTGTTTCCACTTCCATCGAGTACCTGGCGTCCCAACGTCCTCTTTCCGCCAGGACGGGATGGGCTCGGTCCAAGGCGAAATAGTCAAAGTAGAACCGTCCCGGTCCGGGGCTACCAATGGTGACGGACTTCATCCGCCGTGGGTCGACGGAGCCGATATCTTGCAGCGGTACCTGCAAGTGGTTGACCCCCTTGCGCAAGGAAAAGCGCTTGGAAAAATCGTGGCCCCGATCGTCGTGAAGAGTTACCGTAAGTTCGGCCGGCTGCTCACTCCAGACATAGAGGAGCAGTTCCTGCTGCCATCCCCAGTCAGCCGGGACCCTCGCATACGTAAGCCGGCCGCCGCCGGAGGGGAAGCTCGCTTCCAGAGAACTTGAGCCCCAGGCTGGAAAGCGCGTCGAACGCGAAAACTGAACACCGCTGGAACCTTCAACCTGGGCCACTTCTTCATCGCTCTCAAAGGATCCGAAGACGACCAGCCGAGCCTCAAGCGTCGAAGTGATGAGGAAAGACGATAACAGAATGACAGGAAAGCTTTTCCAAGACTGCATAGTGTCGCCCCACTTCTGTCATAGGTCCCCCTCCACCTTCGAGCAGCACTCTTAGCAGAAAAATCGGAAGAGTCAACCCCTATTGCAGAGAGCCTTGCGGTGTTCCATCTTTGACGGTACTCGGGTGCGCGTTGAAGCCGACCAGAGCCCGCTCCAAGGTGGTAGCAACCTGATGAGATACGTGATAAACAGAGAGATCTATCGGTAGCTGCTTAAGAAGGATTGTCTGTGGAAGAGTTGGAACGATGGATTCTGGGTTGTTTATAAGCAAATATAGGAATCTCAGGCTCAGAGTACAAGGTTCTTGATAGAACGAAAATAGGTTGGAGGCGAGAAACTATGTCCAAGATGAGTCGACGTGATTTTGTCCGAGCAGCCGGGTCAGGAGCCACCGTTGCGGCCACGGCTGGACCTTTTGTTCGAGCCGGGAGGGCTCAAGGCAGCCCTAACGACACCGTCCGGGTGGCGGTAATGGGAGTTCGGTCGCGGGGAACCGATCACGCCCGGGTGCTGGCCGGGCTCCCCAACGTAGAGGTGGCCGTTATCTGCGACATCGACGAAAGACTGTTCGAGAATCCGGTCAAGGTAGTCGAAGAGATCTCCGGGAAGCGTCCTCGAACCGAAATCGACATCCGCCGTGTCCTTGACGACCCTGAAATCGCCGCAATCTTTGTCGCCGCTCCCAATCATTGGCACGCCCTTGCTACCATCTGGGCTTGCCAGGCTGGGAAAGACGTCTACGTGGAAAAGCCTGTATCGCATAATATTTCCGAAGGCAGAAAGATGGTGGAGGCCTCCCGTAAGTATAACCGCATTGTTCAAACAGGGACGCAGCGCCGTAGTTTTCGACTGTATCAGGAGGCTATGAACTTTATTCACTCCGGAAAGCTGGGGGAGCCCTACATGGCCAAATGCACAATTTTCCGGCCTCGTGAGAGCATCGGACGGACTCCCAACGGGCCGGTCCCTCCGGGAGTCCATTATGATTTGTGGGTAGGCCCAGCCGAATGGCGCCCCTTCAACGAGACACGCTTCCACTATAACTGGCACTGGTTCTGGAATACCGGGAACGGGGAGACCGGGAACAACGGGCCTCACCATACGGATATTGCGCGCTGGGCGTTGCAGAAATATGAGCATCCGGTCCGCATTCAGAGCATGGGGGGATATGATGTATTCGATTCCATGCAGGAGACACCCAATACGCAGATATCCGTCTTGGAGTACCAGGACGGTAAAAGAGTCATCATAGATGTACGTGGTCTCTATACCAACTTGGAAGACCAGGTGGACATGGGTAACTTCATTTATACGTCGGAAGGCTACATGCGGCTGGCGGGTGACGAATGGCAAGCCTTCTACGGACGTAAGAATGAGCTTGGGCAGTCAATGTCGATGAAGGATTTCAGCGCAAGAGAAAACAGCGACGCCGCCCACTTCCAAAACTTTATCGACTGTGTCCGCTCGCGCCGGAGAGAAGACCTGAACGCCGACATTTTGGAAGGACATTACTCGACCACGATGTGCCACTTGGCAAACATCGCTTATCGGGTGGGCGATCAGCTGGAGTTCGACTCCGATAACGAGAATTTCCCCTCCAGCCCCGAAGCCAACCGCTACTTGAAGCGGAAGTACCGCCACCCGTTCGTCGTCGAGAAAGAGATCGCGTGAGTGCTGCAGGACGGTCACCTGAAATGGTGATACGCTCGCTCTTCCGTGTTGACTGAGATCAACGTGCGGAAAGGCGGGCGGGGCATCACGCCAATGGCTGGGCCAGGCTGCGACGGCGTTCAGTATTCGGTTGGGAATTGTTTGCCGGCCCGACGAGTCAGAGCGAGCAGGCCGAGGAGTCGCTTGAAGATGAGCGGATCTGTGAGGGTCGGCTCCTTCCTGATCCCGTGCCTGGCGTCCCCATTTTCGGAAAGGCCCGGGGCAAGAGCGTCTCGCGTGCTCGTGCCGCCGGGTTGGAACTCTACACTTTCGAGACATTGCCGGCTCACCCGGCTACGTGTGCTCAACGTGTAGCGGGTCGCCTGATCATGTCCGAACCTGGTCAAGCAGGTTGGAAAATGCGTTTTCGTGCTGAATGCTGTCGCCTTCTCGCTCGTCGTGGATTATAAAAGGGGACATGAAGAGAACAACAATTTTTACCTTGGGTGCTGTTTTCGGCTTAGGGTTCCTTCTACTCGCGTTGTCGGCTTGTTCCGAGCCGGCTGCCCCGGTGGAGGAGACTGTGGATCAAGCCGCCGCTGAGACTGCACAAGGGAGTTTCCGCGGCAATTTGGGGCTTCAGCTCTACAGCCTGCGAGCGGATTTCGCCAAGGATGTGCCCGGCACGTTGGCCAAAGT
>JAPXNP010000346.1:0-3143 GCA_033811955.1 Acidobacteriota bacterium | reverse complement strand
TCGGTCGATTCCGTCATGAGCGCGGTGGTCCGTCGCCTCGGTCTAAGTGGATAAACTAATGTTAGACTTCGAGAAAACATGGAGAGGACTGAGCGCGTGTCGTCTGCCGGTCCGGCGGTACAAAGGTTTCGTGTTCCCGCCGGCTTCGCTTTCGGGCTCTTTTATCTTGTCGTCGCAAATCCGTGCACGTCTCTCTTCACAGCAGGTCTGGTGACGGCCGCATTGGGTTTAGTTCTTCGTTTCTGGGCGGCGGGGCACTTGCAGAAACACCAGGCATTGACCGTATCGGGACCTTATCGCTGGACCCGAAATCCTCTCTATTTGGGCTCTTTCGTTATTGGTCTGGGATTTTCGCTCGCGGGCGGCGAGTGGTGGTTGGTTTTGGTGTTCCTGAGCCTTTTCGCGCTTCTATATTTTCCGGTTATGGCGGCCGAAGAAGGCGAGCTGGTTTCCGGTTACGGGGATCGGGCTCGCGAGTACATTCGGCGCACGCCGCGCTTTTTGCCGATCACTGCGGCGGCTTTCCCGGCGTCTCCTCAAGCATTTTCCGTTCGGCGGGCTCTCCGGAACCGGGAACACCATACCGTCTTGGGATTCCTGTTGATTCTGGGATACCTCCTCGTTAAACGGAGTCTCCTGTGCGGCTAAGGGGTTTGCTTCCGGCGGGCTTCGCTATCGGACTGGTCCTCTTGATCGGTTTGTACCCGGGTAGCGTATCTTCTTCAGGCTCGGCCGAGGCGGAGCGCTACCCACTTCTTTTGCCGTCCCCGAAACCGATGGAATTTCCGTTTGCCGAGGGGGAACTGTTGGAATTCGAAGTGTTCTGGAAGCCGGTCTTCCTTTTCCCATCCTTTCGAGCCGGACGTGTTCGTTTGAAGATTGAACCCGGGGAGTATCAAGGCCGACCGACCTTTCACATTCAGGCTTGGGCGGAATCGGAAGGGACGTTAAGTCGGGTGGCGGGAATAGAAATCCGCGATTACTTTGAGTCTCACGTCGACCGTCATGATTTTCGGTCCTACTGGAACCGGCAGAAACTCCATGAGGGTAGCCGGCGACGAGAACTCGAGATCACGTTTGATTATGAGTCCGATGGTTGGACAGTGCGGGAAATCGATCTTGCCGTCGACCCCAGTCGGGTACTGCGTGACGTCCGCAAGTCGGAGATCCCGTCTCCGGCGGTTGACGTTCTCTCCGCGTTTTATTTGCCGCGGTTGTTCGCCCTCAGCCCCGGGGACACCTTCTCGTTTGACCTGAACCAGAACGGGACGTTTCGGCGGATTCGTGTACGCATAGAAAAAAAGGAGAAAGTCTCGATTCCGCTGGGCTCCTTTTCATCCATACGAATGGCGACCGTGGGCGGAGTGTTTGGAATCGGGGGTGATTTGACGATCTGGTACCGAAGTGAACCTCCTGGATTTCCGGTGCGCTTTGAGACGGAGGTTAAATTCGGTCGGGTTTACGGAGATCTGGTTCGCTACGAGTCCCCAAAAGTGACCCGTACCATTCTTCGCGTTCCGTAAGGAAATGGTAAAATTTGTGCAGATCCGAGGTGCGCGGGTGGTCGCCGCCTGCCGTCAGGCAGGGGGAGGAAAGTCCGAACACCACAGGGCGGCGCGCTTCCTAACGGGAAGGAGGGGTGACCCTACGGAAAGTGCCACAGAAAACAAACCGCCGACCGGGTCGCGTGGAACGCCCGGTCGGTAAGGGTGAAACGGTGGGGTAAGAGCCCACCGCTCCGATGGTGACATCGGAGGCACGGTAAACCCCGCGCGGTGCAAGGCCAAATAGGCTCCGCCTTCGGGTCGGCCCGGCCCACCCGGGAGTATTCCCTGGAGCGGAGCGGGTAGGCCGCTGGAGGGTCGGGGTGACCCGACCCCTAGAGGAATGACCACCACTTGCTCACCAGAGCAAGTACAGAATTCGGCTTACAGCGCACCTCGGATCGCCCCGCCTTCCAAGCCTTTGCATCCCCCTGCTTCCGATGCGGAAAACCACGAAACTCAGACTACCCAACTTCGCCGCCACCGTAGAGGCACGTGGAACCTCGGTGTGGGCCTCCGAGCAACCATCGGGGGTATGCCGTCCCAGGTCGGGTCCTTTCGCATCGGGAAATCGTTGGTTCCCCGCTGAAACCTTACCCTCCTCGACTGCATCTGCGTGTAAAATTGGATGATTGAAGTTCGCTTTTTGGTTTGTGAGACGACCACACCGGAGATCCCAAGGTTCCCCGGCGACCAAAGGGTTTGTCCGCTTAACTGAAGTTCTCAGGTCACAAGGAGGATCACGATGAAGAAGGTACTTCCAGGGTTCGCGTTGTTGGCGCTGTTGGTTCTTCCAACCGAACTGTACGCCCATTGCCAGGTTCCTTGCGGAATTTACGACGATCAGCTACGCGCGGATCTGATTGCCGAAGACATCACTACGATCGAGAAGGCCATGCAGGAGATCACGGAATTGAGCGGCCAAACTCCGATCAATTACAACCAGATCGTCCGGTGGATTAACACCAAGGAATTCCACGCCGGCGATATCCAAAAGATCGTCTCTGAGTACTTTCTCACGCAGCGCATCAAGGCCGACACGGAAAAGTACGAAGAGAAACTCAAGGTGCTGCATGGAATGCTCGTCACCGCGATGAAATGCAAGCAGACCACCGACCCCGCCAACGTCAAGGAACTACGGGACCTCCTCAAGCAGTTTGAAGTTCTCTATTTCGGCCACAGTCATCGAGAGTAGGACGGCTTCAGGATCCCGGGCTGCTGCGGCTCAACGGTTGCCACGACGTACACGACGTAAACGATATCCTTCCCGCAGAAGGGGATACGCCGATCCTCAGGTTCTTCCGCTTCAACAGTCTAAGAGCCGTCGGTTAGGCGTGACGCGAGCCCCCGCGCTTCGGGAGAATGGTGCTTCCGCAAAGCTCGAGGCCGTGCGAAAGGGTATCGCCAAGCGCCGGCTGCGGTTTCCCGCGGCGTGTCCGCATGAGCTGGAGGGGCACGGCCGAGGCCGCCTCCCCGGGTGTACAGTCCGACTGTGAATCCCCGGGCCTTGAAGGAAGGGTGCTTTCAAGTTCGCTGAGACTCCAAGCCAAGGTTCACCCGGTCCGGAGAGGAAACCCGCGGAAGATCCCTCTCCTTCAC
>JAPXNP010000345.1:0-3147 GCA_033811955.1 Acidobacteriota bacterium | reverse complement strand
GGAAAGATACCCGTGCGCTCAGTCGGGGCGGGCAAAGGCTACGGAGATCAGCGTCTTTTGCTCCACCTCGTGGGCTCGAGCCGAACCGGTGGCGGGACTGGCGGAAGGACTCCGCTTCACCGACCGGAAACGCCGTCCGGCGGCCAACCGCCGCAAGCGAGGCTCCACGAAAAACAGGGCGCCCATGTTGGCGGGCTCCTCTTGTACCCAGACCACCTCCCGAGCCTCACGTCGACGTTCCAGCAGCTCCGCGATCTCCCGCTCCGGGAAAGGATACAGCTGTTCCACGAAAACCACAGCCGTCCCGGAATCCCCTCGGTCATCACGGGCCCGCCGCAACTCGTGGCCGATCTTTCCCGTGCAGAACAGCAGTCGCTCGGCTCCTCGGAGTTTCTCGTCGTCACGGACCGGCTGGAAGCGCGAACGGGTGAACTCCTCCAAGGACGACGAGGCCGCCGGATGCCGCAGCATGCTCTTGGGAGTGAAGACCACCAGCGGCTTGCGCCACTTCCGCAACACCTGGCGCCGCAGCAGATGAAAGTATTGAGCCGCGGTGGAGGGTTGAGCCAACTGCAGGTTGTCCCGCGCCGCCAACTGCAGAAACCGCTCGATACGAGCGCTGGAATGCTCCGGACCTTGGCCTTCGTAGCCGTGGGGTAAGAGGAGCACCAGGCCGGACAACAGCTCCCACTTGTCTTCTCCCGCCACGATGAATTGATCAATGATCACTTCAGCTCCGTTGGCAAAGTCTCCGAACTGCGCTTCCCAAACGATCAGCCCTTCGGGATAGTCGCGGCTGAAACCGTACTCGAAGCCGAGGACGGCGGCCTCCGACAGCATCGAGTCATACGCCTCGAAACGTCCTTGGGCCTGTGTTAGGTGCTGCAGCGGACAGTACTCGCAGCCGGTTTCCACGTCGACCCAATAGCTGTGGCGGTGGTTGAACGTTCCCCGTCGGCTGTCCTGGCCGGAGAGTCGTACGTGAACGCCCGCCTCAACCAAGGACGCAAAGGCCAGAGCTTCGGCCATACCGAAGTCCACCGGACTTTCTCCCTTCCCCATGGCCCGTCGCTGCTCCAACAGTCGGGCCACCTTCGGATGAAGATGGAAGCCTTCGGGAGGTGTCGTCAACTCCACCGCCAAGCGTTCCAAGGCTCCGATTGCCGGCCGGGTTTCGACCTCGTAGTCGGGACGATACCGACCTCCGACATAGTTCTTCCAGTGGGCGGGATACTGAAACCAAACCGGCCTGGAGCCCGCCTTACGGGCCACCTCCACCTTCGCTTCGTACTCCTCCTCCACCGCCGCCGCCCGCCGTCGCACGTCCTCGAGATTTAGACCCCGCCGCCGTGCATATGATTCCCACAAGACGGGGAGCCGGGAAATCCGTTCGTATAGGAGCGGCTGCGTGACCGTCGGATCGTCGATCTCGCTGTGACCGTAAAGGCGATAGCCCACCAGGTCAATCACCACTTCGCTGGAAAACTCGTAACGGTAGTCCAAAGCGATCTTCGCCGTACGCAGTACGGCGTCGGGGTCCTCCGCATTGACGTGAAAGACGGGGATCGGCAACCGCTTTGCGACGTCGGTTGCATAGCGGGACGAATGCAGTCTTTCCGGCGTCGCGGTGAACCCGATCAGGTTATTGACGACTACGTGGACGGAGCCGCCCACAGAGAAACCTTCGAGGCCGGACAAATTCAGTGCTTCCGCAGCGATCCCCTGCCCCGCGAAGGCGGCGTCACCGTGCATCAGGACGCTCAGGACGCGCCGCCCTTCCGTGTCTCCGATCCGAGTCTGCCAGGCGCGGGCGCGACCCAGTACGACGGGGTCCACCGCCTCCAAGTGGCTCGGGTTCGAGACTAAGTGGATTTTCAGGGTGCGTCCCTCCCGGGTAGTGAATTCCCCGGTGGCTCCCAAGTGGTATTTCACATCCCCGCCCCCCAGGACACTGCGGGGATCCACGTCTTCAAAACCGGCGAAGACCTCCTCCGGACGTCGTCCCACCACGTGCACGACGACATTGAGACGGCCCCGGTGACTCATTCCCATGACAACGCGTTCCGCGCCCCAATTTCCCGCATGCTCGAGCAGCTCCCTCAGCAACGGTACCAGCGCGTCGGCGCCCTTGATGGAAAATCGTTTGTTCCCCAGGTAACGGCGATGCAGGACCTTTTCGAATGCATCAACTCGGATCAGAGCCTCGAGAATCGGATCCGGGTCCGGCGGCTCCGGCTCCGATTCCATGCGTTCCTGGATCCAGCTCCGCCGCTCCGGTTCGGGTATGTGCATAAATTCGGCGGCAACGGATCCGCAATACCAGCGGCGGAACGTCTGCGCCTCGGAACCGTCGGTCGCCAGCTCCGGATGACGGTAGGGAGGGATCCTGCCGAGGGGATCCACCGCGGCTTCCAGATGGCCCCAACGCCGGTATGCGTCGGCGATCCGCGAGGATCGAAGCGAATCTTCGATACGAGCTGTCTTCGGCACCTTCTTCCTCCCTGAAATGGCTCGGCTTCCGTCAAGCGGATCCGTTCCTGCTGTAAATCACGGGAACGGCGCGGCTCGTCCGGCCCGGTTTCCGATCATGGTACTAGAAAGCGGGCCGGCTCATATAAGCCGAACGTCTCAGGGCTCGGCGGGCTCCAGCTTCGCCACCAGTTCCTCCCAGGAAGCATACAGACCGCCCAGCTCCTCTTCCAGACGAGCCGCCTCTTCGGCGGCGAGTCGAAGCTCTTCGTGATCGCCTCCCTTCTGGTGCAACCGGCCCAGAACCCGGCGCCGCCTTTCTTCCCTGTTTTCGATTTCCGCTTCCAGCTCGCGCAGACGCCACTCAAGGCGTTTTTGTTCATTCTTGGACAGGCCCGAGTGATCGGAGCGCACCCTCGGTTCGGACGTGGACGTCGCCGAGTTCCCGGCCCCGACTTCCGTCGCTTCCCCGACTCTTTCGAGAAAGCCCAAGGGTCGATGCGCTGAAGGCTCCGAGTCGGCATCACTCGCCGTTCCACTTCGGCGAATGCGCTCCTCCAAAGCTTCCGCCTCGGAGTATTCCTCCAACCGACCTTGATGAATCCAAAAGAACCGATTTGCCAGTCGGCCGACAAAAGCGAGGTCGTGGGAAACGGTGACCAAGGCCCCTGAAAAGGT
>JAPXNP010000344.1:0-3147 GCA_033811955.1 Acidobacteriota bacterium | reverse complement strand
TCATGAATCTGATTGTGGTCCGTCGACTGGTGGAACGCAAGTATGAGCGATAGTATGCTGGCGGCATTTTTTCGGACTCCCGGCCGGATCACCGGCGGAGTGAGAGGGAGAGACAGTCGGCCATGGAGAGAGGGCCGGCGGAACGAAGGGAGACGGTATGTCCGGTGGCAGCGGTTCGACGTCGCAACGAGCGGGAACGCATCTTGAAACCCTTGCGGTTCATGGAGGCGAACCGGAGGCCGGCTACGGGGGTGCCGTTGTCGTACCCGTTTTCCAGTCGTCCACGTATCTTGTCGGTGAAGCCGGAACGCCTGATCAAGTTCGCTACATCCGGTGGAACAACACCCCGAATCACGAAGTGTTGCATAGGCGGCTGGCTCTGCTTGAAGGAGGAGAGGACGCTCTGGTCACAGCCAGCGGAATGGCTGCGATCTCCGCCTCGTTGCTGGCGGTTTTACAACCCGGTGATCACTTGGTGGTGCAACAGTCCTTGTATGGCGGAACTTTCGAGTTTGTCTGGCGGTTTCTCCCGGTTTGGGGGGTGCGGGTTTCTTGGTTTGACCCGGTTCGCCCGGAAACGCTGCAAGTGGCTTTGGAAGCACGGACCCGAGCCGTACTGGTGGAGAGCATTTCGAATCCCCTGTTGGAGATCGCTGATCTACCCGCCGTTGTGGAGATCGCCCGAGCTGCCGGGGTGATCTTGATGGTCGACAATACGTTTGCTACTCCGGTCAATTTTCGCCCCCTGGAGCACGGATTCGACTTGGTTCTTCATAGCTGCACGAAGTACCTGAACGGGCATTCCGATCTGGTTGCGGGGGCTGCGGTCGGCAGCTCTGAACTCATATCTTCAATACGTCATAAGCTGATGCTCTTGGGGGGGTGTCTCGATCCTCATGCCTGTTTTTTGCTGGAGCGGGGGTTGAAGACTTTGGTCCTTCGGGTGCGACAGCAGAATCGAACGGCGTCGGTGGTGGCAGGTTACCTCGAGAAGCGAAGCGAAGTGAGACGGGTATTCCACCCGTCCCGGGACGGATGGGGATCTCCCCGGGGGAAGGCGTGGTTTGGCGGTTACGGCGGGATGGTGAGTTTCGAGTTGGAGGGGGGCGGTGAAACGGCGGCCAAGTTTATGGCGGCCTTGAGGATTCCGAAGGATGCACCTAGTTTAGGAGGCGTTGAAAGTTTGGTGACTCGCCCTGTGATCACCTCTCACTCCAGCCTGAAGCCGGAGGAGAGAGCTGAACTCGGAATCACGGACGGACTGATTCGTCTCTCCCTCGGCATCGAGGCAGTCGAGGACATTCTGGCCGACTTGGAGCAGGCTTTCGCCGCTCTTTGAGATTCCCGGAGATTGCCGGCGGCTGTGACCGGGAACGCGGTTTCGGCGGGCTCTAAGTCGCCTGAGGGATGTCAGCCTGTCCGCTGTATATTTCCAAACGCAGGGGATGAAGAGCAGGGGATGAAGAGATGCGGCATTTCCGGAGTGTCTTTTTTGCTCATCTTTTGTAGGCTATAAGGAGCGATGCGAAGGGTTCAGACGGCTTGTGTGGCGCTGGCTGTGCTGGCGGCCGGCTGGAGCCTCTCGGGTTGTGGAGGACGGGACGCCCCATACCGCATCGGCGTGCTGATGTCCAGCATGCAGCAGTCGGTTTACTTCTTCATGCACCGCGCGATGGCCGAAGCGGCGGCCGCGGACGGTGTCGAGCTTCTTTGGCTTTCGTCAGACAATCTCGAGCGGAAAGAAGGGTTTTATCTGGACGGACTGCTCGCCTCGGATATCGACGTGTTGATCTACCAGCCCGTCAACGAGCGTACCGCCGGCCCTCGGGTGGATCGGCTTCTGCGAAACGGAATCCCCGTGGTGGCGTTGGACCGCCTGCCCTACGACGCCCAGGTGGCGGCCTACATCACGGCGGACAGCCGTCAGGTCGGGCGATTGCAGGCGGAGTGTCTAGCAGAGGCTTTAGGAGGCCACGGAAGGATCCTGATCCTTTCTGGAGATCAGGCCTCCCGAGTCGCCGAAGAGATTACGGCAGGCAACCTGGAGGTCTTCGATCGGTTCCCGGGGATGACGGTGGCCCAGCAGACCTATCACTTTCGTTGGAGCCGGCAGTTGGCGATGCTGACTACCAGAGAAGCCTTGGCTACCGCCGGTCGGATAGACGGTATCGTCGCCAACAACAGCTCGGAGGCCATGGGAGCGGTTGCCGCTCTGCGGGAAAAGGGATTGAGCGGGACCATTCCGATCGTTGGGGCTGACGCCGACTTTGACGCTTGTCTGGCGGTGCTGGACGGTGAGATGCTTGCCGAAGTGGACAAGCGCCCGATTGAGCTGGGCATGACCGCCTACGAAGTTGCGCTGACCTTGGCCCGCGGCGAAGTGCCTCAGGCTGAGCATAAGATTCCCAACGGACGGTTCGAGATTCCGGTCGTTTTGACACCCGTCCGTTTGATTACCAAACAGAACCTGTTGATGGAAATGAGCTATCGATGGAGCGCCCTGGCGCTGGCAGAGTGATATGCCGATCTCGCTGAAGCCGTCAGGAATCATGTTTCGCTTGACCGCTTTTCTTTTGGTGGGCGGGCTGATTCCTATAGGCTTGTTTTGGTGGCTCAGTTCAACCTACGTGGAAGACGCTCTCGAACAGCAGTTGGGTTTGCGGCTCACGGTGTGGTTGGAGGCCCGGCGCAACGAGCTAAGTCGGGAGATTCTGCAGGAATTCATCAGCTTGCGGGAGCTCTCCCGGGATCCGTCTCTTCGGCGCACCCCCGAAGATGCGATGGGCTCCTTTCTCAAAAGGCGCTTCGAGGCGGTCACCATACAGGGTAGGTCCGTGTACCGTTGTTTAGCTGTCCTCGATTCCAGGGGCCGCGCCGTGGGGTCAAGGGGGGACTGTACGGACCTGGAGAGCCGGAAACGGGCTTGGAGTTGGGCTTCACGTCCGCCGTCGTGGATGTCTGCGGCGTACTTCGCAGAGTATGACACGCCGGCGGTGGACCTCTTTTTCCCCTTTTCTGTGGGTGATCCTCACGACAACTCCGGACTCTGGGTCACGCTTGATCTCGGCTTCGTTTCGACCCTCCTGGTGCAGGCAGGTTTCGTAGGGGGAGTGAAACATGATCTTTTGGTATACGACGGCCGTGGCC
>JAPXNP010000343.1:0-3161 GCA_033811955.1 Acidobacteriota bacterium | reverse complement strand
CACTCAACCAAGACAGTCCCCCGCCTGGGAGAAAAATTCCGGCCGAGCGAGATGCGGCCGCCCCGCCTAGGGAATTTCGAGGCAACCAGAGCGGCGTTGTACCGTAAGATGTCAGGCTCCGAGGACCTGGCGATTGAGGTTAATGCGGCCCCTCCGCAAGCGGCTCCGTTACTCCTGCAAAGGATTCGACAAAGTATGCCGACGTGCTAAACTTTCCGACATCAGGTCATGCACTTCGTGCGCTCTTCGCCTTACGGCGAGCGGTGACGCGTGCGTTGGCGTACAATTGGGGAACCTAAGGGCTGGGAGACCATGATTGGGAGGTATGGGCACCTCATCGAGGAGGGAAAAGGGCTGCCGCCGTCGCGAAAGTCGCACGATACTTGCCAAGAGGCCTTTCGGACCAGCCCCCGAATGTTCCACAACCTGCCGAATCTGTGACGTGGGTCGTTAGCTCAGGTGGCAGAGCATCTGACTTTTAATCAGAGGGCCGCAGGTTCGAGTCCTGCACGACCCACCAAGCTTTCAGTCATTGATTTGGCTGCAGGTGCCGGCGACACCTGAGTCGGCAGCACGCGTTCTTCCCCCGTCGCTGAGCCAGCCGGGAGAAATGTGTTTTCGAAGCCGTACCCGAGATTGTTCGGTGACGGTTCGGCCGTGGTCGAGCCCATTCGGTAGCGTCCTCCCTCGTCCTGGGATATCCTTCCTGCCCGAGTGCCGACTGCTGTCGGCGCAGACCACGGATCCCGTCGGCGTCGCGGGAGAAGCCGGGTCCCGCCGCGCTTTGACGAGTGCTGCAGGCATACGGCCGAAGGCGCGTGGTCTCGTGTCATAAACCAAGGAGGGAACCAACATGAACCTAGAGAAGAGTAGACGACGGATACCGGTCTTTCTGGGCGCGGTAGGCCTCGTCTCTTGGTGGTCATTCGCTCAAGAGACGCCCCTGTATAAGAATCCCGATGCCCCGGTGGAAGAGAGAGTGGCCGACCTCATGAGCCGAATGACCCTGGAGGAGAAGGTCGCCCAGCTAAACCCCACCGGCATCATGCGCCAGGAAGCGTTCGACTCGGAGGGTAACTTCCTGCCGAACGAAACCGAGGCCGGCCTCTTGCGCAACGGTGCGGGCGCCTTCGGCTTTGGGGGATTGAGGGACTCCGACGACATTGTTTGGGTCGCCAAGGCGATTAATTCCGTGCAGCGGTACATGATCGAGCAGACGCGCCTGGGAATTCCGGTCTTCATCTTCGGCGAAGCCCTGCACGGCTTCATGGCTCGCGGGGCGACAAGTTTCCCGCAAGCCGTCGCGCTTGGTTGCACCTGGAATCCGGAGCTGGTCGAGCAGATCTTCACGGTCGTGGCACGAGAGGCGCGGGCCCGAGGTTTTCGCGAGGTTTTGTCACCGGTACTCGACTTGGCGAGAGACCCTCGCTGGGGCCGAACCGAGGAGTGCTACAGCGAGGATCCGTACCTGGCCGCCCGCATGGCGCTCGCCGCCGTCTACGGCTTGCAAGGACGTGGCGGCGGACGGGTCGACGAGCACCATGTCATCGTGACGTTGAAACACTTCGCCGGCCACGGCCAGCCGGAAGGCGGGCGCAACCAGGCTCCGGTCAACTACTCGGAGCGCGAGTTCAGGGAGACCCATCTCATACCGTTTGAAGTGGCGGTCAAGGAAGGCCACGCCCTTTCGATCATGGCCGCCTACAACGAATGGGACGGGGTGCCCAACCACGTCAATCGCAAGCTTCTGACCGACATTCTGCGGGGAGAATGGGGCTTCCGGGGTTACGTGATGAGCGACGGTGGAGGGATGGACCTTACATGGCAGGTCCACCGGGCCGCCGCTGGTCCCGAGGAATCGGGAGCGCTCTCCATTGCGGCCGGCCTCGATTACGACTTGGGCAGTCGGGGTTGCTTTCGCCGATTGGCTGATCAGGTCCGTAACGGCGAGGTCTCCCAGGCTGATTTGGATCGAGCCGCGGCCAACGTACTCAGAGTGAAGTTCCTCGGCGGCCTGTTCGACCAGCCGTACGCCGATCCGGAGGAAGTGGCCCGCGTGACCAACAGCCCCGAGCACCGCGAGTTGGCCCGCAAGGCGGCCTACCAGGCCATGGTGTTGCTGAAGAACTCAGGCGGTACGCTGCCCCTGGATCCAGGCAAGATCCGGCGCTTGGCGGTCATCGGCCCGAACGCCGCCGACATCCACCTGGGCGGCTATTCGCCGACCCCGATGCACGGGGTCAGTGTCTTGGAAGGCCTCAGGACCTACGCGGAAGGGAAATTCGAGGTGCTGTACGCGGAGGGCTGCAAGCTCACCCTGAACAAGGAGTGCCACTGGTTGGTGAACGAGAAGCCGATCTTGAGCGATCCCCAGGAGGACCAACGCCTGATCGCAGAGGCGGTGGAGGCGGCCAAGCAGGCCGACGCCGTCATCTTGGTGTTGGGTGAGAACGAACTGCTCAACCGGGAAGCGTGGAGCGACGTCCATCTCGGCGATACGGATACGCTCGAGCTGGTGGGACGCCAGAACGAGCTGGTGGAAGCGATAACCGCCACGGGGAAGCCCGTTGTCGCTCTCTTGATCAACGGACGGCCGCTTGCGGTCACGCGGATCCAGGAAACCGTTCCCGCTATTCTGGAATGCTGGTACTTGGGCCAGGAAACCGGCCATGCGGTAGCCGACGTTCTCTTCGGGGAGGCGGCTCCGAGCGGCAAGTTGTCGGTCACGTTTCCCCGGTCGGCCGGACAGCTACCCGCTTTCTACAACAAGAAACCGAGTAATCATCGCTACTACGTTTTGTCCGACTCCAGCCCCCTTTATCCTTTCGGGTGGGGCCTCACGTATACGACATTCGAGTACAGCGACCTGAAGATCACCCCGGGGGAGGTTACAGCCCACGGATCCGCCGAAGTAACGGTCAGCGTGACGAACAGCGGGCCTCGAAGCGGGGAGGAGATTGTCCAGCTGTACATTCGTGACGTCGTGAGCCTGCCCACCCGCCCGGTGATGGAGCTGAAGGATTTCGCCCGAGTCGCCTTGGCTCCCGGGGAAACCCGCACCGTTCGCTTTATCGTGGATCGAAGCAAACTGGAGGCGCTGGATCTGAACATGAAGCGGGTGGTGCCGCCGGGTGAATTCGAGATCATGGTGGGTCCCAATT
>JAPXNP010000342.1:0-3163 GCA_033811955.1 Acidobacteriota bacterium | reverse complement strand
GTTCTGACCGGTATCTACACCTATGATTCGGAGAACCTGTACGAGTACATCGACGGCCAGGCTCCCTACTACGTTGGGTTCGGCTTCCGTGGACTGCGTGTCGGAGAGTATTCGAGGGAAGATGGGGCGAAGCCCGTATTGGTGGTCGACGTCTACGACATGCAGCGCCGACGCAATGCTTACGGGCTTTTCATGGACACTGTCCCGCCTGAAGAAGAGCTGTCGGAGCTCGGCAACGCGGGCTACCTTTCCGGAAACGTAGCGGTCTTCTGGAAAGGACCGTTTTTCGTGCGAGTTGCGGCTCTTACGGCAGACGACCTGAGCTCGCTCGTAGAAGAGGTCGCCCGGGCTATAGCGGACGGCATAGAGGACAACTCGGCCGACCTGGCAGAGTTTGCCGCGTTTCCTCTGGAGGGCCTGATCCCTGAATCGTTCGCCTTCATCAAGTCGGCGGCCTTCGGACTGGACTATCTCCGTGAGACGTTTGTCGCCGAGTACGAGGGGGAGAGCGGGTATTATCGGCTCTTTTTCGCCGAACTGGGGGAACCCCGGGCCGCCGTCCAGGTGTTGGAGGAGCATGCCGAGTTCTTAAGGTCGGGTAGCGGCCTCGAGTCCGCCGAGATCGGCGAAGCCGAGGGGCTGGTGTGGGGTCAAGACCGCTACATAGGTCCGACGCTCATGATGGCACGGGGTCGGGTGGTCGCCGGCAGTACGGGACTTCCGGACCGGGCGTCGGCCGAAGCCGCTGTCGGGGATCTGCTGGACCGTGCGATTCGAGTCTTGAGCAAAGAAGAACAGGAGGACGGGCGTGGGAAGAAATAACCAGACCCAACCCCCGTCGCAAGAGGTCCGCTGCTCTCGCCGGGAGTTTCTATGGCGGGTGGGATCCGCCGGTACGGCCGCCGCGGTGGCGGGAGGACTGGGGTACACTCTGCACAACCGTCCTACGACTGCGGACCAGGTTCCGGTCCGCCTGCCGGACTTCCGGGTCGAACCGGCCGCTGGAAGGCCTCAGATCGTAGCGTCTCAGGGAGGCAGTCCCCTGCAAATGCTCCAGCGCTGCTTGGAGGAACTGGGAGGGCTTGGACACTTCATCAAGCCCGGGGACAAGGTGATTCTGAAACCCAACGTCGGCTTTGCCTCGCCCCCGGAGTTCGGAGCCACTACGAATCCGGAGGTAGTCGGTGCCATGGCCCGCCTTTGCTTGGCCGAGGGAGCCACCGAGGTGTGGGTTCTCGACAACCCGATCCATGATCCCGTCCGCTGCATGACCGTCTCGGGTGTCGCGGCGGCTGCGGAGGCCAACGGCGCCCGGGTTGCCTATCCGCGGTCCGGGGCGTTCCGGGAGGTTGAGGAACCCGAAAACACCGTTCTGAAACGATGGTCCTTCTTTTATGAACCCTTTGAGGGAGCCGCCAAGGTCATTGGGATTCCGGTTGCAAAGCATCACTCGGCGGCGGGCGTTACGCTGGGCATGAAGAACTGGTACGGACTGCTTGGTGGTCGCCGTAACCGGCTCCATCAGGATATCCATACGAGCGTGGCGGATTTAGGCACGTTGGTTCGCCCGACTCTCATCATTCTTGACGCCACCCGGGTTCTGTTCCGAAACGGCCCCACGGGGGGCAGTCCCAGTGACGTTCGCCACGACGGCATTATCGCCGCGGCCACGGATCCCGTCGCACTGGATACTTACGGGGCCGGTCTGGTGGGTGCCGACACTTCTACTCTCGGCTTCCTCATCGAGGCGGAGAGGCGGGGATTGGGGACCGGCAACCTGATGGACGCCGGCTTTCGGATGATCCGGCTTTGAAAGGCATTCGATGAGACTGACCCGAACCCGCACCATCTCACAAGCTTTCTTCCTGGCACTCTTCTTGTGGCTTCTCTTTCGGGCCGACTTCGGACGGATCGAAAACTATGCGGTGAGTCTTTTCCTCGAGCTCGACCCCTTGAGTGCGTTGGCAACGATCCTTTCCAGTTGGACCCTTTATGCAGGAATGATTTTGTCCCTTATCGTGGTGCTCATCACGATCCTCTTGGGAAGGGTCTTCTGCGGATGGTTCTGTCCTTTCGGCACTCTGAATGAGTTTGTAGGGTGGCTGGTACGTCCCGGGAAGCGCCAAGCCCGCATGGAGTCGAATCGGTACCGCTCACTTTTCTCGCTCAAGTACTATCTTCTGATCGCCTTTCTTGTTTTGTGCGTTTTCGGAATCACCCAGATCGGACTGCTCGATCCCATCAGCTTGTTAACCCGCAGTTTGGCCACGTCGATCTATCCGGCACTGGGAGTAGTGACCGGAGGTTGGGGTTTTGCTCATCGGACCTTCCAGACAGGCTGGCTGCTGGGCGGTATCCTACTGGGGGTTCTCCTTTTGAATAAGTTGATCCCCCGCTTTTTCTGTCGGGTCCTTTGCCCGCTGGGCGCCCTCCTGGGCGTCCTTTCGCGATTCTCTCTGTTTCACGTCTACCGTTCCGTCGACAAATGTAGCGACTGCGAGTATTGCCTGATCAAATGTCACGGGGCGGCTGATCCGCATCTGAGCTTGCGTAAGTCGGAGTGCTTTGTTTGCCTGGAGTGCCGGGAACTTTGCCCGACGAAGGGGATTTCGTTCCGGGCGGTTCCCCCCGAGAAGCCCGTGGTAAGTCCGCTCCCGGATCTCTCGCGACGGGGGATCATCCAGGCCGGAGTGGCGGCGGCCGTGGCGGTGCCTCTGCTGGGCGCGTCGGTTCGTCCGGTGAATCGGCCCGAGCCTCTCCTGATCCGTCCTCCCGGATCGCTGCCGGAGGACAAGTTTCTGGGCCGGTGCGTCAAGTGCGGGGAGTGTATGAAGGTTTGCCCCACGAATGCGATCCAGCCGGCGCTCTTCGAGGCCGGATTGGAAGGCGTCTGGACGCCGGTTATGGTCTACCGACTGGGATACTGCGAGTACAACTGCACCCTTTGCACCGAGGTCTGTCCCACCGGGGCGCTTCGGGAACTGTCGCTCCAAGAAAAACAAGGACGGGAGCCCTTTGATGCTCCCGTCAAGCTGGGGACCGCATTCGTCGATCGGACGCGTTGTCTTCCCTGGGCGATGAACCGGCCTTGTATCGTCTGCGAGGAGATGTGTCCCGTATCGCCAAAGGCGATCTATCTGGAAGCCGCTGAAGCAGTCAACTC
>JAPXNP010000341.1:0-3164 GCA_033811955.1 Acidobacteriota bacterium | reverse complement strand
TCCAAACAACCCGGCCGTCCACCAGAGCCGGGTAGGGATCTGCGTCCAGCAGAAGGAAAGGCGCCAGGCGTTGTACCCGGCGTACAATCTGCCGGTGCAAGAGTACTCGGCTGTCGTCGGAGAAGTAACTCGTGAACAGAATTCGGTAATCGGCGAGAACCCAGGCCAGAGCCAGGCGATCCAGCCATCCGGACACCGGTAAACCCCGATCGGCCTGATAGAGGGTGGTCGCGTTGGTAGCTCCCTTGGGGTAATCGAATTCCTCCAGCTTCGTACGCACAAAGACGGGATTCACGGTCAGCTCCCCAAAATAGATCTCCGGGCGCTCGACAACCAGTCCCCCCGTGCTGTGGGGAGGAACGTCACGGATGAAAAAGCGAGGCAAGCCCTCATCGGTAACCTCGGCCGCCGGACTCATGCACAGACCATAGCCGTGGGTGTACTGGAAGTGGAGGTTGATCCAATTCCGGGCGTCGGGGGAAAGCCGGTCTACATTGAGCTCCCGGGCGGACAATAGGACCTGGCGGTAGTTACCGTCGACGACGTACCGGTCTACGTCTACATCGGGGAACTCATAGTAGAGGCGGATCGCCTGAATCTGGTTGTAGACCGATTTCAGTGGGCGTTCGTCCCACAAGCGTATGCTGTGCAGCGTCTCCGGACTTACGTCCAAAGATGCGGAATCTCCGCCGACGGGAAACTCACGCCGCTTGACCTCCGTCAGACCATAACCTTCAAGAGTGGCTTGAATGTGCCATTCTAAGAACGGCCGTTCTCTGGCCGGCTCGTTGGGGGCCACCGTCAGCGTCTGAACGAGGGACGTCACCACCGGCTGCCCGGCCCAACCCACTGCACCCAAGACCATCGCGACACCGGCGATCAACCGCGGAGTTCTTCTCCGCCACCAGGGCAAGAGGAGAGCAGCTCCCGCCAAGAGTAGAGATGTCGCCGTGAGCAGTGGGAGGGTCACGTAGACATCCGTGTAACCGGCACCGGAAGTCAACGGGTTCCGGTGCCACACGAGTTCGTAGCGGCTGAGCCAGACCCGGGCGGCTCCCGCCAAGAGGATGGGAATCCCAAGGGCCGCCGCCAGGTGTTGCGCCCGGCGGGAAAATCGAAATTTTCGATCGTACGTGAGGTGACCGGCCACCAGTAGGCACAGCCCAGCGGCTACCAAGCCGAGGCCGAGGATGATGAGAAGTCCTTCCGTAATCCGGATGAGTATTGGGAGGCGGAAAAGATAGAAGGCCACGTCCCGACCGAAAAGTGGGTCCGTTCCGGTAGAAGGCTGGGTGTGAAGGAACTGGAGGCACTCGAGCCACGCGGTTTGTGCCAGGAAACCCGCCGCCAAGGCCGCCAAGATCGACGCCAGGTCAATTCGGCGCCGCAGACCTTGAAGATCCGTACCGAAAAGTCGCTGTGTGGCGGCGTTGGTCTCCCGATCCGGAGTGGTGGAGGCGAAGTACACTACGATCCGCAAGAGACAATAAGTCACCAGAAAGGCCGCCAGAAAGACAAAGAAGCGGGCCTTGATCATGGTCTGGAAGACCGTGCCGAACCCAAGGGATCCGAACCACCGGACTTCAACGTAGAAAGAGGCTAATCCGGCCGCCGCCGCCACCGCCAGAAGGAACGCCGCCACTATCCAGGTTACTCGAGTTCCCGACATCGACATCTCGCCAGCTTCTCAACTCCGGCAAAGTCAGAACCCGCCGTCAAAAGCCGAGCTTATCACCCAGAGCTCGGGCACGACGGCGATAGGTATATCCTAATTGTTGAACGGTCGTCATGATTGGTGTGCCGGTTTTCTTTCTGTCCGTCGTAGGCGTCCTTGGTTTGGCCAACGGTCCGGCTTCATCCTTTCCGTCGAGGGAAGTTCGGCAGGAAGAGGAGGTGGACCATTACCGGCGCTGGCTCGACGAAGAGGTTGGTTACCTGATTGCCGAAGAAGAGCGCGAGGTTTTCACGGCTCTGACGACGGATGCGGAGCGGGAACGCTTCATCGAAGCGTTCTGGCGTCGTCGTGACCCTGACCCGACGACCGAAATCAACGAATTCAGGGAGGAGCACTACCGGCGCCTGGCTTACGCCAACGAACACTTTACGGCCGCAGTGCCGGGCTGGAAGTCCGATCGTGGTCGTATTTATATCATCCATGGTCCGCCCGACGCGATCGAGAAGCATCCTTCCGCAGGTACTTACAACCGACCTCCCCATGAAGGCGGCGGGAGTACTCAGGCCTATCCATTCGAGGTCTGGTTCTATCGTGAGCTGGAGGGAGTGGGAACCGACGTGGAGTTGGAGTTCGTCGACGTCAGTCTGACCGGAGAATATAGGCTTGTGTCCGATCCCGACGAGAAGGACGCATTGCTGCTCGTTCCGGGGGCGGGCCCGACTCTGGCCGAGCAGCTCGGCGCGGCGGAAAAGGGCGATCGGCCTCGTTTCAGCCCGGGCAATCGTGACAGTTATCCCTTGATGCCCCAGCGAGCGAAGGACAGCCCCTTTCAACGTTATGAAACCTATGAAATGGTGCAGCGCCCGCCCAAACTTCGGCACCCGGAGTTACGGGAACTGGTGAGCGCCTCGGTAGAGTACGCCACCCTGCCCCTGGAAGTGGAGACGGCTTACTTTCAGCCGGCGCAGGGGCGTTTTCAGGTGATCGTGTTTCTGGTGCCGGGCGGAGGGTTGATCACTCCCGGAGCCGAGTTCGTGGTGTACGGCAGAGTGACCGATCTCGGGCGGCTGGTGGTTCTCGAGTTCGACGACGAGTGGAAGCCTGACTCCCTAGGAGCTCCGCCTGTATGGTCAAGGCCCCTCATGTTGGCCCAGCTGGGTCCCTACAAGCTCGAACTGGCGGTCAAGGATGCGACCGGGAACCGATGGGGTGTCAAGAGCGTACGCCTGATGCCTCCTTCAAGCTGGACAAGCGGTGGACTGTCCGGCAGCTCGGTTCTACTTTGTGAGCCGGCGGAGCCGGTTTTGGAAACGGACGGAACGGAACCCGCATGGAGACTGCCGGATCGGGTCGTGCGACCTCGCTTCAGCCGTCGCTTCCTTCCCGGCGAGCGCATGGGAGTGTACCTGCAGCTGTATGGGCACGGCTGGGATCAGGCCTCCGGAGATGCCGTGGTCACTTTGACGTGGCGGCTCCGGCAGGATGAAGC
>JAPXNP010000340.1:0-3168 GCA_033811955.1 Acidobacteriota bacterium | reverse complement strand
GGTTGGGAACGGTCGGCCGAGCAATATCTGGCGGTCTATCGCTACGGAATGCTGTTTCGCGAATGGGAAAAGAAGCGGAACGTTTTGCTGCGGTCAGTCGATACTTTTGCGGCGAAGTTGTTGGAACAGGATCACTTGTTTCGGGATCTGTTTACGCCGGTGCATGGTGACATCCTCGACCGGCGATTGGGCGCGGCACTGGAATCTCGCTCCCAGCACGAAACGGCAGGCCGCCAGGACCGGGAGATTTCAAGGGTTCTCTGACGCGATCCAGTTGGTTTTTGTCGCCCCGGCGGCGGAAGGGCTCCGTCGGTCCGGGAGGCTGGCGGAAAGGGGTATGTTTCCTGGATTAGATCGGGCCCGGCGAAAAAGTAACCGTTCTTGTGCCTCCGGCTCAGAAACCGATGAAGAGCGGTTAGCATCTGTGTCTTTAAGGTTTACGCATACCGGCGTTTAAGTTGCAGGGGTTCGCTGGGAGGAGGCTTCGGATGCATAGATGGAATTGTATGGTCTGGGCGGCGATGTTATGGGTGGGATGTGCGTCGGCGCTCGATGTCGGGACGCAGGCCCCGGACTTTGCCTTGCCCGACGTTCGGACGGGTCGGACTGTGTCGCCGGCCGATCTCCTGGAGGATCATCAGGAGGTGGTGGTCGTCTTCATCGCCACGGGGTGTCCTTATTCGAACGCATTCAACCACATAATGTCCGACCTGGCCCGCAAGTACTCGGCAAAGAACGTGGCTTTTGTAGGCGTCAACTCAAACCGAACGGAGCCCGTTGACGCTGTGCGCCGGCACGCGGAGGAGAACGACTTTCCGTTCCCCGTCGTGAAGGACGAGGGGAATGTCGTGGCGGATCGCTATGGTGCCCAAGTGACTCCGGAAGTTTTTCTGGTGGCTCAGAACGGCGAGATCGTCTACCACGGAGCACTTGGCAACAGTCGACAACCCACCACTCGAGCGGAAGAAGTAAACGGAGAAGAACTCGGTGGAGCGTTGGAAGATCACCTCTCAGGACGTCCCGTGGCCGTGCCTCGCACCAAGGCGTTTGGTTGCACCATCAAGCGATAACCGGATCAGGGACTTACCATGCTGACGCCGGCTCTACTCCTATGGGCGGGACTTCTGCATCCCGTTGATGAGGTGACTCTGCCGAAGATTATTGCCGAACAACGGGGGCGTGTGGTCGTTGTAAACTTCTGGGCGACGTGGTGCGGTCCGTGCCGGGAGGAGTTCCCAGGGCTTGTGGATCTTGGGCGAAAGTACATGGATCGGGGCTTAGTCCTCATTACCGTTTCGATGGACGAGCCACAGGACGAAGAAGCGGCGGAGGCCTTTTTGGAGGCTCAGGGCGTGGATGACTTTGCTTACATCCGGGCCTTCCTGGACTTTGAGCGGTTTGTGAATGCCGTCGACCCGGAGTGGATCGGCGTGCTTCCGGCGACGTTTGTGTTTGATCGGGAGGGCAGGCTGCGGTTTCGTCACTACGGCGAGGCCGGCCGCACGGAGCTGGAAACGGAAATCCAAGAACTCCTGTGAAACCACTCGGCTTGTATCCCGGGAATGCTGCACGACCCCGGGATTGGTAGGCGGCCGTTTTTCCGGCGAAGTGGGTGCGGGTTGGTCTATCCCTTCCGCCTCATGCCGACCCTCCCACGCTTGGTTATTCTGTGCCGATTACGGGCTCTGTCTTTTCAGGAGGCGTTCCGGCCGGGCGTTTGGTCTGACTGTACGTCTCAAGTCGGGTCCGGTCGGCTCATTCCGAGGGATCTGATTCGGTCGTGGAAGAAGCCGCCTCGCCGTCCGGGCTGTAGTAGCACCCGAGGAAACGGAACATCGACGTCTTTTGCCGGACCCGCTCGAGCACCTCGACGACTTCCGGATCTTGGTCCGATCCGTAGAAGTCCAGAAAGAAAATGTAGTTGAGCGGATCGAGTCGGTTCGGCATCGATTCGATACGTGTAAGGTTGAGTCCGCGGTCGGCGAATTCCTCAAGGATTCGGAATAGTGCACCGGCTCTATGTTCGGCTACAAATACAATAGAGCACTTATTTCCCTGATCTTTTGGGGGAGCCGTTTCCGGACGGGCTACGACGACGTACCGGGTGACATGCCCCGAAACATCTTCAATATTTGAGGCGACGATCTGCAAGTTGTAGAAATTGGCACAGAACTCACTGGCGATTACGGCAGAACCCTCGGGTCTCTCCTGCACCAACATCTTTGCGGCCGCCGCCATGTCGTAGTAGAGACGGGTTTCAAGACGTCGTTCTTGGATGAACCGCCGGCAGTGAGAAAGAATCTGGCGGTGGGAGTAGACGACACGGATCTCCGAAGGATCCGTCTCGGGCAAGGTCAGGAGGTGATAGTGGACCGGCAGTCTCACTTCCCCCACAATTCTCAAGTCGGCTCGGATTAGAAATTCGTTGACCTCGGTGAAAGTTCCTCCGAGTGTACTTTCGACGGGAACGATCCCAAAGTGGAAAAGCCGGGCTTCCACGCCGCGGAATACTTCACCGTACTCGGCGCAGCTGATGTAAAGGAGCTCCGGGTTGAAGCGGCGCGCGGCCACTTCGCTGAACGCCCCGTGTTCTCCTTGAAAAGCCATCAGGGCGATTTCGGTTTGCTGGAGTCGCTTGCTTTCAGCAATGATCTGTTGAAACAAGTGTTTGCAAAACTCCGGTTCGATCAACCCGCGAGAGTGTTTCTCGATATATTCGATTACCTCATGCTCTCGACGGGGGTCATCCACCTCCCGCTTGAAGCGCCGGGTGCGTAAGGCAAATTCCATACGGCTGTTCAGGAGCTTGAGGATCTCGAAATCAATCATGTTGATGCGCCGTCTGATGTCGTCAAGAGTCATGTTGTCGTTCTCCCCCCGTCGACGAAGTTTCTAAGGGACGGGCTACAATTAGACTCAAGTGGGTGCGGGTGATGCAACTCTGGAGACGACTGATTATGAGGGAAAGAAGGTTCGGATTGAAGCTGGGGCTGATTCTGATGACTTCTATGTATGCGGTTCCGGCACGGGCGCAAGGTGAGGAAGAAGACCCGTACCTCTGGCTGGAGGAGGTCGAAGGAGAGAAAGCCCTCGCGTGGGTACGGGAATGGAACGAGCGAACCAAGTCGGCTTTGGCGGCGGACGAAGAGTTCCGGGAGTTGGAACGGC
>JAPXNP010000339.1:0-3169 GCA_033811955.1 Acidobacteriota bacterium | reverse complement strand
TCAGGTGGCGATGGTCGAGCCGGGGCCCAAGAACGGCGGCGAGTCGGGCAAACGTCTGCTGTCTGAGGCCCGGCAGGCGGATTCTCCTACGTGCATGAATTGTGGGAATCTGATGCAGCGTAACGGTGCCTGCTATGTCTGTACGAATTGCGGAAGCACTTCCGGTTGCAGCTGATGCGGGCTTACGCGCCGCGTACTGCCTACGGAGATATGGTGAGTGCTCTCCGGGCCGCACGCTTGCAGTTCCGAAGCGGGCCCGGGGCCCTCGGCGGCAATATCCGTCCGTACAACATGAAATCCGAAGGTGGAGGCGGATCGCGTGGGCTCACGTCGATCCCGCAACAGGGAAGATTCTTCTGTAGCGGGGAGTTCTCCGCCCGTCTGTGCTTCACCGCATCGAGGGTTCCCTACAACCCTGAAATCGTGAGACTTCGGCTCGACCCGCCCGCGAAGACCTCCCGGCGGAGCGGTACTTGGTTGGTGCGCTAGAGGCGTCAGGGTTCTCCGCTCAAGTCGAAATCGTAAGACAGACCGACGATGACTCCCGTCTTGGGGTCCGTGTCCAGCAGCCCTAGAAGGAGTCCTCCATCCCAGTGGAAATTGCCGGATCGTATCTGGACGCCGAGACGCACAGTAGACTGATCTTCGGTTCCAACTCCGCCCGCTCCGGTGCGACCGTGCCAGTCGCAGACAAGGTTTAAATCATTGGCGACGGGAAGGACCGTCGCCAAGCCGTAGGTCAACAGATCGTCCTGGGCCCCGGGTGTCAGAGGATCGCCGAGAATTGCCAGTCCCACGTTGCCGATGAGCCGGAGCCCTCGATATCTCTTCTCGGTGAGGACTTCGGCCGTGAAGTTCGTTTCATCCACGCCAATGCCTTTCTCGGTACTGGCGTTGGGCAGCTCGGTGGCGAACCGGAAAGAAATCGCCGGGCGCCTCGGGCCCTCTCTCAGTAGGGCGAGCTTGGTGGCCAGGACAGCATTGCCGACATCGGAAGTGGAGTTCCCCGAGAAATTAAGCGCTGACGACAATGGAGCCGGGAAACGATGATCGACGTTGAGAAACTGCCGAACCGTCCAGAAAATCCCAATCTCGACCCTGGTCCCGGCGCCGTAGCGTAGTCCCAAGGAACCAAGTCGCGTAAGATCTCCCTCCAAGCCTGAATGTCGCAGCTCTACGTCTTGGAGAAACTCGAAACCTGCTTCGATTCTCAGTACGTCCTTGTCGATAATTGCGGCCGGTTCCGTGACCAAGGGTCGGATTTGCGCGAAGGCCGACGCAACCTGAATCGCCAAAGAAACAAGAAATAACCAAGCCGCATGCCGCATGGTGTCGGGAGTCTAAGGGTCGACGCGCGTTTCGTCAATCCTCGATCGGTTTCTCCCGCTCACTTTCGCCGGGGGTTTCGGGGGTGGAAATCCCCCGCCCAAGGTCGCCCAACGAGTACTGCAGGATTGTGGAGGCGGCGACAGCCGCCGTCTCGGCTCGAAGGATGCGAGGTCCCAAGCCGACCGGAGGAACGCCTTTCATCCGGACAAGGGTACGCTCGCGTTCGTCCCAGCCTCCTTCGGGCCCGACCAGAAGAAGGCATTCTTGACAGCCGACGAGCTCCTCAACTCGTTGTTGAAGCGGCCGGTGCGTGTTCTCATCCAGGAACACAATGGGGTGTTTGGCGAGCCGCTCCAGCACGGCCGCCAGAGGGGTCGGTTCCTCGAGCCGGGGGAGACAGCCTCGCCCACACTGCTTGAGGGCTTCCTGGAGAATGCGGTGCCAGCGTTCCAGTTTCCGGGGACAGTACCCGCCATGCCGTGTGGAGGAAGTTCGCTCGCTGAGGACAGGATGAAACGAAGCGACACCCAGTTCCACCCCCTTCTGGAGGATCCATTCGAAGCGTTCCCACTTAATGAGCGCCGGTGCGAGGTGAATGCGAAAAGGCGACTCGCGAGGATCGTAAGCCGCCCTCTGGATTCGTCCCCACCAGGCCGTACCTGCCCGCTCAAGTCGGCAAAGGAATCTGTGTCCGTCTCCCGTTACAGCCTCAAATTCGTCCCCTTCGCGTAGGCGCAGAACCCGGACCAAATGGTGAAAGTCCTCCGGAGTCAAAGCGACTCTGTCTTCCTCGATCCGGCTTGTCAGGATCCGGTGCATGGGACCATCTCCATTGCCCGCCAGTCATTTTCGGCGGCGGTACGCCCCACCGTCCAGCCGCAATCTCGGAAGGCTTCCTCCACAAGAGGTTGTTCGTCTTCCGTAATTCCCGAAAGCACTAAGTGTGATCGGGTTAGGGTCGCGAGACGCCGCCGCAAGCTCAACAGCAAGGAAGCCGTCAGGTTGGCCAAGGTGATATCAAAGTTCGCCCTGAGAACCTCGGGTCCTCCAACCGCTATGAGGACATTGCCTACCTTGTTCAGATCGCACGTTCGCAACGCTTCGCTCGCCGCCAGAGGATCGATGTCGAGCGCGACGACCGAAGCGGAAGGATTCAACTTGGCGGCGGCGACCGCCAAAATGCCGCTCCCGGTCCCAACGTCGAGGATTGCCCGAGCGTTCCGTACGGGTTCGACCAGCAGGGTTAGCGCCAGCCGGGTTGACTCGTGTGTTCCGGTGCCGAAGCCGTGGCCGGGCTCGATACACAGGTCGAGAAGTGGAGGTAATGCCGGCGGTTCCCAGGGAGGTCGTATCCAGAAGGAGTCGGCCACTCGGAAACCGTGAAAGTGTGCCTTGAATTGCTCCACCCATTCGGTGGGGTCATAGGTCAGCCTATGAAAGCGCAGTCGGGCGGTGGCTCCCACCACATCCCGGAACTGATTCGCCATGGTCAACTGCCGGCGTTCCCAGGAAGGCCCTGCGGGGAAATAGGCCAACACGCGAAGGTTTTCACCATCGGAGAACTCTTCCCACCCCAATCCGCCCAGTCCGGCCAACCATTCGTACACCTGTTCCGCACGGACCTCCGGAACCTCGATTTCTAGGCAATAGTAGCCAGCTGGTTTTCGGCTGAAGTGATTACTGGTCAATGGATTACGAGAACATATCCTTTACTCGACTAAAAAAGCCTTCTTCGGTCTCCGGCTCGTCGGCCGGTCCCAGCTCTTCCGCCAGCTCCTTCAGCAAGTTCCGGGCACGATCCGAAAGTTTCTTTGGGGTCCGTACGACCACTTTGACCAGC
>JAPXNP010000338.1:0-3174 GCA_033811955.1 Acidobacteriota bacterium | reverse complement strand
CTTCCACACACTGAAGGTATAAATCCTCGGTCAGTTCAGACCCGTTGCTGACCAAAATCAGGTACGGCATCCCATTGGGCTCTTTTACCGCCCGCACGATATCGACGAGATCGGGGCGAAGGGTAGGTTCACCTCCGGAGAGCTGCAGCAGAACCGGGCGCAGGCGCCGCTCCAAACGGCGATAGTCTTCCGCCGACAACCGCTTCTCGCCTTTGAGACGTCCCCCATGATCACAGTGTCGGCAGTTACAGGAGCAGGAATGAGTCACTTCGAAGGAAACCGCCAAAGGCCGCCCGACCGCGAACTTCCACGTCCCCCGTATTACCATCCTTATCGCCGTCCCCGCGTCAAGTTGCCTCATTCGCTCTCCTTCCGCATTAGCCCCGAGAATTCTAGAGATCCCAAGTACCTCGGTCAAGCTCGGGCTCTAATCCCCGCGGCACCCCTCTTCCTACAGCATATCTCCGACCAGCTACCACCTCGAAATCAGCCACCCCAGCTCGGGCCCTTATCCTCCCTGACTTCCGGAGCGGCAGCGACTCCACCGCGGCCTTCAGCCAAAGCACCTTGAACCGTCTCCTCCGGAGTCTCACAGCCAAGGCCCTCATCCCTTACTAAATAGAGTTTAGACGAGTTCTATGTTAGACTCGATTTCGCCGGCGACAGCGCAGCCGACGCGCCGCCTGCCGTCGGCGCTTTCAGCCGAGACCGTAGAAACGCGAGACGGTGTGGATGACCCTGTAGGGGCACGTCGCTCACCGTCGGCACAGCTTCAGGGTCCGCACACCATTGGCCGATGCCGGTGCAGTCATTAAAGAGTTGACCTCGACCCGCTCGAGAGTTTTCGGAGTAAGTCATGGATGCTCAGATCCCTAGTCAGATCCTAACTGAGCGTAGCCTCAGGTCTTCGATCCAGGAATCGGGTTTGCGGGCGACACGGCCTCGCTTGGAAATTCTCAAGTTGCTTGCCGACCGGCGCGGGCATCTTTCAGCGGAGCAATTGCGAATCTTGCTCGCGAAGGAGGGAGTGCCACTCTCCCGGGCATCAATTTACAACGTTCTCCGTGACTTGGCCCAGGTCGGGTTGATTGGGCCGGCAAGCGCCGGTCCGGGTCCCGCCTTGTACGAGTACGCCGGAACCCCTCACCACCATTTCGTCTGCGTCCACTGTGGGAGCGTCATCGACGTCCCTTGTCGCCAGCCCGGCCGACCCTGCACGTTGGATGAGATCCCTCCAGGCCTCCAGGTCACCGAAACACAGATCATCTTTCGGGGGCTGTGCGCAGGCTGCGCAGAGGATTCCGGCCTTGGGCCCGAAGTCGGCGCATCATGAGCTTGTTACGCCTTCTTGCCGTCGGTGCCTCCGAACCCAACCGCGCGATGTGACCAATCTCGAGCCCTAACATCCTAACCCGGGCCGCGTGAGGATCACCGGCCGAAGTGGGAACCCACGACCGTTTCATGATGTCTTTCCGCCTTACCGCGGTCTGCACTGATGTGATGAAGCAACCTTCGATCCCACGCGGCTCCTCCGCCGGGACCAGTCTCGCCCCGCCCGGAACGCCGCTAGGTGAAACTTTCCAACTCTTCAAGCAGCCTCCGTAACGCCGATCTGAGCCGTGGGTCGGGCCCCACACCTTCCGCCCAGGTCGCGGCCCCTACCAAAGTCTTTTGAAACGGTAAGGCTCGCAAAGTTCCCGCCATGAACCCCGCTGGAAGACTCCAAGACCCGCTTGGCGCGAAGTTGAACCCCAAGATGTTTCCCTCGGAGTCGGCGATTCGGACCGTCCGTGTCTCTTCTTGGTTTTCACGTGCAGTTTTACGCTTCTCTCGTCTCCGCACAGGAATGTGACAGAATTGCCGGTCTGTGCGTAATTCGGCATTAACAGTTGGAATAACGAGCCACGAGAAGCTTCAGACACATCCAGGCGGACGTGTGCCGGCTATTCAGGCACGGCAGTTAACCAAGCGGTTCGGAGATCTGACTGCCGTCGACGGGATCGATTTCACCATCTATGCTGGAGAGTGCTTCGGCTTCTTGGGACCCAACGGCGCCGGAAAGACCAGTACCATGCGCATGATCTACGGCTTCTCCCCCGTCACGGGAGGAGAACTTCGGGTGCTGGGTTTTGATGTCCGCCGCGATCTGCGGGAAATCAAGTACCGCCTAGGGGTCATCGCGCAAGAGGATAACTTGGACCCTGATCTGAAGGTCCTTCAGAACCTCCTGGTCTATGCCCGTTTCTTCGACATTCCGCGCCGTGAAGCTTTGAACAGAGCCGAAGAGGCGCTCGGTTTTGTGCAGTTATGGGACCGGCGCAATGAATCGATTCGCAATCTTTCGGGGGGTATGCGGCGGCGACTGTCCGTAGCGCGGGCCCTCATTAATCGGCCGGAGCTTCTGATCGCCGACGAACCGACCACCGGCCTGGACCCACAGGCCCGCCATCTCGTCTGGCAGAAGCTTCGCACCTTGCGGAGCCAAGGAGTCACTCTGCTGCTAACGACCCATTATATGGACGAGGCCGCCCATCTTTGTGACCGAGTCGCCGTAATGGACGAGGGAAAGATCCTAGACATCGGTTCACCCCAGGATCTGATTCATAAGTATGTGCCTTCACAAGTCTTGGAACTGCAACTTTCTTCCGCCGGTTCGGAAACGCTTAAGAGCCTGCTGACAGGAGAAGGCTGGGCTTACGAGGCCGTGGCCGACGTCATTTATGTCTACACCGAAGATCCGAGCACCGTGCAGCGCAAGCTGGAGGATCGCCAAGACATCGTGCGCACGGTTCGTCGCTCGTCGACGCTTGAAGACGTATTCCTGAAGTTGACCGGCCGGGCCCTGCGCGAGTGACGGTATGCGTGTCTGCGTTCAAGACAGCGCCGGCGAACCCGGCGACAGCGACGAAGACCCATGTTACATGTTTTGAAGCGACAACAGAACCAACCACAGTGGAGCCGGCTACCGTGAGTTCACTTCCCATCGTCGACGTAAGCCTTCGCTCGCAACATGTTTGGCGGCGAAATCTCGATGTTTTCTTCAGTCTTTGGAAGACCGAGAGTTGGCCCCCTTTCATCGAACCGGTTCTCTACGTCCTCGCCATGGGTCTCGGCCTAGGCGGATACGTGGGCGAAGTGCAAGGACTCCCTTTTTTGCACTTCCTTGCCCCTGCG
>JAPXNP010000337.1:0-3198 GCA_033811955.1 Acidobacteriota bacterium | reverse complement strand
GACTCCTGGCCGAGATGATCGCGTATAGTTCCCGAAAGGAGGACGACTACTCGATTCGCGAGATTCTGCCGGGCGGAGACCGGAGGTTGACTGGGGCCGAAAGCATGGCGAAGGGCCGGTGACCAGCCGTTGGGGGAGCCGTCTAGAGGCGCACGAGGTGTGAACTGGACAGGTCATGCGCATCGTACTGGTAGGACCGGCTCATCCCCTCCGAGGAGGTATTGCTCATCACACCGCCTCCTTGTGGCTGGCGTTGGGAAGAAAGCATGAGGTGAATCTCATATCCTTTCGGCGCCAGTACCCGTCGCTGCTGTTTCCGGGCCGCTCACAGCATGATCTCAGTTCAAGCGCCTTGGTGGTACCCTCCGTGCCGCTCATCGACTCCCTGAGTCCCGGCTCGTGGGCGGAAGCCGGCCGACGGATCGAGGCCTGGGAGCCCGACGTGATCTTGTTCCAGTGGTGGCAGCCCTTCTTTGGGCCGGCCTACCGTTCGGTTATCAAGTCTGTCGGGTCCCGTCGGCGGGTCACGGTATTGCTCTATTGCCACAATGTTCTAGCGCATCCCGAATGGCGGGTTCCCGGCCGGCGCATGCTGGAGCGGCGACTGGCGAAGCAAACATTTCGGGTCGTCGACGGGTTTTTGGTGCAAGCTTCATCGATGATTCCGGAAGTCCATGCGCTGTGCCCCGGAGCCCTCGTGGAGCGCGTCTATCACCCACTGTATGACTTCTTCACTCAATGGGACCTGTCGGCCCCTCGGGTGGAAGAATCCCGTGAACCGGAGCTCTTGTTCTTCGGAAACATTCGGCGCTACAAGGGACTGGAGGTTTTCTTGCGGGCGCTGGGAATCCTGCGGGCCGAGATGCCCTTTCGAGCGGTGATCGCCGGCGAGTTCTACATGGATCCCCGCCCGTTCCACCGGATGGCGGAACAGTTGGGGATTGCGGGTCGGATCACTTGGCTGGACCGCTATATCCCGAATGAAGACGTCCCCAGTCTGTTTCGCCGGGCCGATCTTGTGGTTTTACCTTACCTGGAAGCCTCGCAGAGTGGAGTGGTGCCGGTGGCGTACCTGTTCAACGTGCCGGTAGTGGCTTCCGACGTCGGAGGGCTGGCCGAAGTAGTGGTGGACGGCGAGACCGGCTTTTTGGTGCCTCCGGGGAATCCGAAAGCTCTTGCCGAAGCTGTCGTCCGCTTTTTTCGCGAACAGAGAGCTGTGTTGTTTCGCAAGAATATCGAGGAGTTTCGTCGCCGCCTGACCTGGGACGGCTTGGTGGAAAGTATCGAAAAGCTGGCGGACCGAGTTGCCGAAAAAGGGAGGGTGTGTGGAGCGGACTAAGCGCCGGGACGCCCATTCCGAGAAGCGGTCTCACCGTACGGAGAACTTGCCGTGGGCGGGTTGGCTCGTGGTCGTTGTCGCGACGCTTTTGTACGTTAATACGTTAGGCCACGACTTCGTATTCGACGACATCAGCCTGATTTTGCAGAACCCGCAAGTTACCAATTTGGATTGGTGGGGTATTATCGGCAAATCGGGCTACCGGCCTGTCAGAACTCTCACCTACGCCCTCAATTATGCCCTGACCGGGGAGAATCCGGTTTCTTATCACGCCTTCAACGTCTTGGTCCATGCTCTGAACGCCTGGCTACTGTTGGTTCTTGTCCAGCGTCTCACCCAGTCGAGACGGCTGGCCCTGGCGGTCGCCCTGCTGTTCGCCGCACATCCGGCTCAGACGGCGGCGGTGGCTTACATCTCGGGGAGAAAGGATCTGCTGGCCACGGGACTTGTGTTTACAGGTCTGATCTTCTACTTGAGGTGGCGGTCGGAGGGGGGGAGGAAATATGGGATAGCCGCCTTGATGGCATTTCTTCTGGCTGTTCTGGCCAAAGAAGTGGCGATCGTTTTCCCCGTCCTGATTCTGCTGGTAGACGCGTATGTGGCCAGCCGAGATGGCGAAGGGAAATCTTTCCCCTCTTCCGTAAAGGACCGCGGCGAAAGCTTGCTGGGAGGCGCAATGACGGTGCTGCGGTCTCGTCCTTTCCTATATCTGACGTTTGTCGCCTGTGCGGCGGCGGCTCTGGGATATGCCTTGTTTATCGTACGGGCCAGCCGAATGGAAGGTTATTGGGGCGGGACATGGGAAACGAATCTCGGCACCAGCTTTAAGCTTTTCCTGCACTATGCCCGTCTGGCCGTTCTGGGGTACCCGTTGGTTGCCGACTATTTGGGTGCCGTCTTCCCGATCTCTAAGGGATTCAGCGAGCCGTCCACGTTATTGGCCGTCGGGTTTGCCCTCGGTTACGGGATCGTCGTTTGGAAGCTTCAGCGATCTCATCCACTGGTGGCGGTGGGTCTTTGCTGGTTCGCGGTCGGCTTGCTTCCGGTGTTGCAGCTGATCCCTTTTCACGAGTTGGCGGCCGACCACTTTCTATACCTTCCGCTGGCGGGTTTCAGCCTCGTCCTCGGGAGCATTCTTGCCGCCGGGACCGGAGCGCGTCGCAACGTGTCGGTAGGATGCTTGGTGATCCTGCTGGGGGTGTGGTCCGTCATGGTGGTCCGGCGGAACGCCGACTGGCGCGACAAGCAGAGCCTCTGGGAAGCCACGTTGCGTCAGGCTCCCGGCTCTTTTCGGGCCAACGCGAACCTCGGCCAAGTCTATTTCAACTTGGGGCGTCACGAGGAAGGGATCCGCTTGACTCTGAGAGCGTTGGAACTGGCTCCTGATCGGGCGCTTCCTTACGCCAACCTGGGGGCCATGTATCTTACGGTGGCCCAGGAGAAAAGGCGTCGATCGCAGTATGCGGAGGCGGAACAACTGCACCGGGAGGCTCAAGAGTACCTTGAAGAGGCTCTGAAGTTGGAACCGGGAAATCCGTTTACCTGTAGTAACCTGGCGATCACGTACAAGGAACTGGCCCTGATCTACGAGGCGACCGGACGGTCTGGGCAAGCCCCGGCGTTACGGGCGAGGGCCGCCGAATTGTTCCAGAAGGCTCTACGGATGCACGACCCGCGGAAGGATCGTCTCCGGATCTATTTCAATCTGGGCTTACTGGAGTACGATGCGAATAGCTATGAGGCGGCCAAGGACTATTTGGAGGCTTACGTCCGGCATTTCCCCGACGACCCGTCGGGCCACTACTGGCTGGGCATGACGTACTTCCGATTGGGACGGTTTGAGGACACGGTTCGGGACC
>JAPXNP010000336.1:0-3205 GCA_033811955.1 Acidobacteriota bacterium | reverse complement strand
AACGTTCGGAGACGGCCGGCGCCAGCGCACGTCGGGCTCCAGCCCGGCCGTTTCCCCGGCTCGACGCCCCCAGGCGGGGTCCCCCGCCTCCTCCGGAGCGGGTAGAAGATGAACGGTTTCCGCCCAAGCTTCCTGGAGACTCGCCATAACGCGACGCACTTCGTCGTCGCCGCCGCCCAAGTCCAGGAACGACGGTCCCTGAGAAGGAAAACGCTCGACAAAGAGCAGTCTTCCCCCGGAACGGGCGAATTCCTCCAGTTTTCGCGCCACCGCCGGGGGCATGCGCCGCAATCCCGGGACCACCAGTCCTTCATACCGGCGGTCTCCGTACGTTAGAGTTCCCTCTTCGGTCGCGGACTCAAGGAGAATCCGGTCGCTGACATAATCGGTGTTGTACCCGGCCCGGTGGAAGGCCTCCCAAAGCCGCCAGGCGTACAACGGCGCTTCCCTTTCGGGGAACGGATAGTAAGGACGGCCGAATTCGCTCCAAACGTCGTCATCGGGCGAAAGGATTGCGATGGTCGCCTGAGGAACCGAATTCTGCAATACCCACGAAACGCGCGCAGCGTAATCGCTCCACAAGCGCAAGAACGGCCACCAAGGATTGTGCTCGCTGAAATACGTTCCGAAGCGGACCCAGCCCGGGAAGCCGGCTTCCGGCGGCGAGTAGTTGAATCCGTGGAGTACGAAGTGAGTGACGCCGGTCAGCAGCGTCAGATCGCCCAGTTGCTTGAGCTGGTAGGGCAACGTGCGGAAAACCGTCGTGGTGTTGGTAAAGGTCTCTGCACTCACGATCCGGCGTCCGGCCAAGTGGGCCGCCGACGCGGTGAAACGGTTGCTTAGCGTAGGATGGGGCGTCTTTTGCGCGTCCCATATCCACGATTCGCCCTCGGGTAAGTCCACCGGCAGAGTGGAATCGATGGAATGGGTCTCCCTTCCGTAGGACTGAATTCGGACCTGCACGCCCTGCTGATGAGCCCACTCGAGGAGTGTCTTCGTGAAGCGTTCTCCGAACAGTTCGGCGAGGGTCAGGTCAAAGTCGTATCGAAGACGGCGGATCTTGTCCGCCCGCAGTCCCTCGCCGGGTACCGGTCCGTTCTCGACCATGTAATGTAAGAAGGGCGAGGGATCGTAACCGCGGCGCGATTCAAACTGCTCGCGGAAGTCGGTCGCCCAGTTCACCTCTCCGAGCTCGAGGCTGTCGCAGAAAACCGCCCGGAAGTAATCTCCCATGGGACGGCCGAGTTCCGGCGCCAAGCCCTCGGACATCCGATCGAGGTAACGCCGTACGGCGGTGGCACTGAAGTGATCCACCACCGGACCGTCCGCTCCCGGGGCTCCCAGTTCGACGTGGCGAAAACCCTCTCTCCACGAACCCGCGTACAGCTCGTACGAGCCCGCGGGGACCTCGAACTCGACCTGGTCTCCCCGGACCGCCGACTCCATTAGGTCCTCCCCCGGGACAACATCCGTCGCGTCGGCGGGGACGAGTCGCAGGAACAGGAGCCGAGGCGCGGAACCCTCGGTGACCTCGTGGCGTCGCTCGGGATCCCAGGTGCGAAAATACCCCCGGGTCACCTCCGAGAGGGGACGTGAGTAGTGGGAGGGTCCACGGACCGTCTCATGGTAGACGGTAACGATCTGGAGCAACTCACCCGGCTGAAGGAAACGTCCACCAAAAGGCCAACCGGAACCGACGATGATGTCGGAAATGAGCCCCCTTTCGCGGGCTCCGGCCGCCACCGCTTTCACCAAGCGATTCCACTCGGGACTCAGCCACTCCAGAGCGGGTGCAATGGTCTCCGGATCTGGATCGCCCACGGGAGGCATGGCGATGGGGTTAATCTCGACCCCGCCGACTCCGGCTTCAGCCAATAGGTCGAGCTCTCTCAGCGCTTCCGGGACGGTGACTCGGTTCCCGTTCCACCACCACCGCACAAAAGGCCGGCTTTGTGACGGCGGCTCTACGAAACCGTTCCAGAGCTCGTCTTGCTTGGGTTCACCAGCACAGCTCAAGACGCCGAGAGCAAGGAATCCCGACGTCAGGATCAGCGCCAGACCGAACGACGGACCTCGAATATAGCCCACAGGGCACCTCCGGTGACTTTCGGCCTTCCCCCTCCCGAAGCTAAGGGAACCACATCCTCCGACTACCGGCAAGTCAAACCCGAAAGTTTCGAGCCTTCGGAAAGTTTTGAGAAGGCAAACCAGGCGGATATCCCGAACCTGAGAGCCCTCGGAATTCATTCGTGCGATCTACGGTATTTGTGCGATTTGCGTATTTCCGTAGTGAGCTTCTCTGTAGAGTCAAAGCCTGGAAGAAAGAGTCTTTCACGGCAGCAGGACCGGCGCGACGACTGAAACGAAGCTGCAACGGAAGTCGGCTCCACGACGGAGACGGCCTGTCTCCGCTGCTCCTCGCCGCCGCCCACCCCAAGAAGTGACGAGCTCTTGCGGGAACGAACACCGCCCGTTACCATGCAAGGCGGTGGGTGCAGGGAGAACAGCCTTGCTCGGTGCCTTTGTCGCTGCTCTTCTGTACGGCGGCTGGAGCCTTTGGAATCCCACGGCTTCAGCCTCGGAGACGCCTCCTGAGGAATCTCTACAAAGCCGGCGGACAGAAGGCTGGATTTCGCTTTTTGACGGTATCACTCTCGAGGGGTGGGAGGATCCGGCCAAGGAGGACCCTCCCGGAAACGCCTGGAAAGTCGTCGACGGTTGCATTAAGGCAACCCCACTCCCTCGACTGCGGGAGGATCTGTACAGTCTGGAGACGTTCACCGATTTCGAGCTTACCTTCGAGTGGAAGATCGCCCCCGGCGGGAACAGTGGAGTTAAATACCTGATCCAAGATCGGGCCGTGTTGGTGGAGGGACGCACCTACCCCGGCGCGTTACGCTTCGAGGACCGGCTCAATTTCGAGTTGCTCCACCGAACGGCCGATCGGAGCCGCCTCGGTCCCGAGGATCGGATCGAAGAGTATTCCGTCGGCTTTGAGTACCAGCTCATCGACAATGAACGGCATCGCGACGCCCTCCGGGGGCCGGACCGCACTGCGGGAGCCGTTTACAGCCTGGTTGCGCCGACTCGTCAGGTCGCCCGACCGGCCGGAGAGTTCAACCAGGCTCGCATCCGCCTGCGCGACACCCATGTCGAGCACTGGCTGAACGGGGTCAAGGTCGTTGACGTGGATCTGGCCTCGGCG
>JAPXNP010000335.1:0-3216 GCA_033811955.1 Acidobacteriota bacterium | reverse complement strand
GGCCTGAGGCTTGTTCCGAGAGTGGGCCTGTCGGCGAGATTTCGCGGTTTGGACGACTTTCCCTTTGTGCCTTATAATCGGAGTCGGCTCGGGGCGGCGTACCCAAGTGGCTAAGGGAGAGGTCTGCAAAACCTTTACTCGGCGGTTCGAATCCGCCCGCCGCCTCCACCGCCCGCACGAGAGCCTCCCGCGTACGGAGTACGGCTTAAGAGGATGACGATCCGGTTGTGTCTTCTCCCAGCCCTTCAGGGCTCTCCCAAAACGCTTGGAGGGCTCGCCGACCTTGGGGGTCGCTCGCTCAGCTCGCTTGCCCTGGGCTCGCAGACGCTGTCGCGCCCCCCGCGCGCAAGTCGCCGAAAAATGTGGAGTAGACATTAAAGTGTCCATCCTCGGCGGACCGTACGGTTCTCCGGCCGGCCTGGAACCAGGCGACACCCTCCCTGTACGGCGTCGCGGAACGCGGCCCGCGGAACACAAGGCACGCCACGCCGTACGTCGTAGCCGTTACGCGCCACGCGTTCACAGCACGAAGCGCCGGAGAATCCGCAGATCGGACCGCCAATTGAGATTGACGCCGAGACATTCGACTTCCAATTCCTCACTCAAGAAACGGCGAAGACGCGGCAAACAGCGATGGAACTCGAAGAGCGGGGTGACGAGAACCAGCAACGGCGGTTTCCTCGAAAGCGCGACCCCCGGGAAATAGCCCGCCCGCTCAAAATCTCCTTCCTGCAAATGACGCCGTACTCGGTCCCAGTACTCCAGACCCTGAAAGAGAATCGCCGGATCCCGACCCGCCTTCAACTCCAGGATGATCACCCTTCCCTCCGGCGTGCAGGTCAGCAAATCGATGATCCGCCGCTCTCCCTCCACCAGGCTCGGTACCTGGCAATACAGGTGCTCGCCCGTTCCAGGAAACAAGCCCGCCAGGCGGACCATCAGTTCGCCCTCCAACCATCTCTCGGGCAGCAGGCGGAAATACGGCGAGGCGGGGTCGGGACTGGGCCAACTCCGCACTTCGATCACCCGGCGAACGTGCTCCTTCCAGGTCTCCCACCCCGCCTCTTCCAGTCGCCGGGGAGATAGCCGGTCGAACCAGAAACCCGACTCTTCCGCTCCCCAAAGAACCGGCAAGCCTCGCCAACAGAGTTCCCACCCGGCCGCCCGAAAGCGAAGCTCGCACCCCGGGGCGTACAGCAACGCCTGCTGCAAGACCGAGGGAGCCCGCGGCCGGTACGGATACAGTACGTAAGGCCCTCTCCCCACCTCCGTGCTTCTCGGCCGGGGAAAGATCCGCGTGAGTTTCCGGCCGGGAGAATAGGTCCAGGCCGAAACCGGAATTCGCACGTGTTGCAGAAAATCGGCCGCCCGTTCACCATACTCCTTGGGGATCACAATCACGCCGAGCCTCGCCCCCGACCTTCGGTCCCATAACTGAAGAAGACGGTAGACCACTGTACCCGCCGGAAGCGTCTTCTTGCCGGTACTCGCCAGGCAGGCGAGAACTGTTCCGCCCGAAGCGATCCGCTGTTCCACCCCCAACAGCGGAGGCCGGCTCCAGGTCCGAGCATTTCCTACGGCTATTAGTTCTTGCCTGCTCAGCACCTCCCCCAGCAGGGAAAGCAGCCGCCGCGCAGTGAGGTCCCACGCCTCTTGCTGAACAATGTCGTCGGGCAACCGCAAGCGCACGCGCCCTTCACATAGGACCTCCAGGACGTAGCCCAGAGATCGGAGTTCTCGAATCCGCCGCCAGCGTCCGGCCCAGCGAACCGCCGGCGGGCACAGCCGAAGGTGCCGGCGCCAGCTCGGATTCCTGCGAAGCAGGTCCCTCACAACGGTCGTGACTTCTTTACCGTTGCAGATCATCTTCGCTTCCTATAACGTGACTGGCTCCGGTTCTGCGAAACGCCGAACGCCGGCACGAGCACGAGCAGGAGTAGGCCAAAGCCAAAGGCGAGAAACGATGACGGCCCAATTTCGGATCCACCAATCCATGGAGCAAGGGGTCCTCACGTTTCGCCTAGACCGTCCGGGAGCCCTGAACTGTTGGGATCTCGAAACCCTGACCCAGTTCCGCGAAGAACTGGTCCGTCACTCCGAGCGGGAGGATTTGCGAGCGGTCGTGCTCACCGGGGCGGGTGGTGCTTTTTCCGCCGGGGCTTGGATCCCGTATCTCCTGGAACAATTGCAGCAGGAAAACCTTCGCGGGCTTCGTCGCCTGGCCGAGAACACCCGGGAAATTCTGCTTTCCATCCGCCGGCTGCCCCAGTTCACGATTGCGGCCCTGAACGGCCCGGCGCTAGACGGAGGTCTCAACTTGGCGCTGGCGTGCGATTGTGTTCTCGCGGGCCGAGACGTCGTCCTGGGGTATCCGTTTGTGGAGATCGGCCTACAGCCGGATGTCGGAAGCGGTCCGTTGCTGACCGAGCGGTTGGGGGCTTGGGAGGCAATGCGATGCCTGCTGGAGGGAAAACTGCTGTCCGCCTCCACCGCCAAGCAGATGGGCCTTTTACAAGAAGTAATAAACGGCGAAGAACTCGTACGCCGAACGTTGGCGTTGGCGGGATGGGCGGCTTCCCTCCCGCCGGTGGTGCTCCGCGGAGTCAAGCGCGGCCTGCAGCGCTCCATCGCGGGAACCTCCGCTTGGGACGGCGAAGTAGACAACCGCGTACGCAGTCTTCTGAGCCACGATTTTCACGAAGGGGTCGCCGCTTTCATCGAGAACCGTCGACCGCGCTTCACGGGACACTAGCGTCGGCCCGTGAACTTCGCCGGTCGGGCATGCGTACGTTTGCAAGAAGATTCTTGCCTCGGCGGTGGACGAGCGAAGCCGACCGAGCTTCGAACAACGATCTGCCGCACCGGGGAGGACCGGACAAGGCGGCTGATCCGAAACATACCAGCCGGAGGAGAGACCTAATGAAAGACTTCTGGAAGTGCTCGATTCTCGCCGCCGCCTTGGCGGCAGTCGGGGGGTGTCGGACCGCCGAAGAGGAGGCCCCGCCTCTCCGGACATACACCATTGAACAATTTCTGAAAACCACGTCGGTAGGCGGCGGCGCCTTCAGCGAAGACGAAGGCAAGCTACTGGTGCACAGCAACCAAACCGGTATCTTCAACGTATACGAGCTCGACATCGCCACCGCCGAGATGACTCCCCTCACCCAATCTCAGGATACGACCTTCGCCGTGGCGTACCTGCCCGGCGGGAACCGT
>JAPXNP010000334.1:0-3217 GCA_033811955.1 Acidobacteriota bacterium | reverse complement strand
GGTACCGGTCCAGAGCCCCACCTCCTGAAAGCGCCCGCCTCCCTCGTTGCGATACATGTAGTTGGGGTCGGAGTCATTGGCCACATACACGTCGATATCACCGTCCGCATCGAAGTCGGCCGCTCGTACGGCAAAGCCGAAACCCAGAGTTTGGTCCTTCATTCCGGCTTCCTCCGTCGCTTCACGAAAGCGCCCGTTACCTTCGTTGATGAAAAAATGGTCCGGAGCTCCGTCCAGTCCGAACGGTCCTACCGCCACCTTGGCCACACCTTTCCAGTCGAGAGTGGGACGCGCCGAAAGAACCTCCTCCATCGTGCAGGTGATGTAGCCGGCAATGTAGAGATCCAGGTCCCCGTCGCCGTCGGCGTCGAAGAAAACGGCTCCCGTATTCCACCCGGGTGATTCGACTCCCGCTTCAGCCGCGACATTGCGAAAGATCCCATCCCCCTCGTTCCGATACAAAACATTCGGACCGAAATTGGTCACCAAAATGTCGACGTCCCCGTCTCCGTCGTAATCCGCCACCGCGACGCCCGCCCCCCAGTAACCTTCTCCGCCGACGCCGGCCCGGTCCGTCACGTCTTCAAAGGTACCGTCCCCCCGGTTGCGGTACAGGGCGTTCTTGCCTCTTTCGACAATCCGATCCTCTTCCAACCTCCAGGCGTTGACGATATAGATGTCCATCCAGCCGTCGTCGTCGTAGTCGAGCCAGGCCACGCCGTTTCCCGCGGAATCCAACAGATGATCCTTGTCGGGGCGGCCGGCCAGAATCACACGGTCCAGGCCGGCCTGCCTAGTGACGTCAACGAAATGAAGCCCCGACGCCGGTGGATCCGGAGAAGGTGACTCATGAACGGCCTTAGCGACTGAGCTCCACCGAACTGCTCCGCTCGTGAGGAGGAGACCACAAAAGAGGCAGAATCCGGCCCGGCCGTTCCTTCCGAGAAACACCGACGCAACAGTCTTAGTGGTGGAGCCTAGGTGATGCATCCTTCAGCGAAAAGGCGGTCAAATCCCCGTTCACGGCGTGTCATTGCCACACCTCACTGCGTTCGACAAGTCCGATGCGGTGGCGCCGCCCTGGACCGCTCACTTGGCAGCTTCGGTCATCAACGCCTCGTACTGCTCCCTCACCTTCGTCCAAGCTTTGTCCAGTGCCTCGACGTCGGGAGATCGGGTCAGCTTTCCAATCTCCGCAGCGGCGTCAAGGAACACCTTCTTGGCGGCACGCGTGACGATGACGAAGCCCTCGTCGTAGAGGCCTTGTTCCTCTCCCTTGGCATTATGATGATGCCCCCCTTCCAACAAACGCTTCCGGACTCCGGCAACGGCGGCATCGCCCTCATTGCCCAGCTGCGCTACGTAAGCCGCGAGCCTTTCCAGCTCCCCTCTGGCCTCTTGCCCGGCGTCAATCTTGGCCCGCGCCCGTGCCAAAGCGGCCTCGGCATGGCCGTACGTGGTGGCCACGATAGCGCTGACCAGGTTCTTCTCGGTGTGCTTGGCTCCCAGAATCACATCCGCCAAAGTCTCATACGATTTGACCAGTTCCGGAGGCGTCGCCGGGGCACCCACCTGCGCCGTGATCGTTCCGGCAAGCAGGCTGGTTGTCATCATAAGGCCAACTACTCGATTCATCGCGCTCTCCTTTCCCTAACAATCCTTTTCTGTTCCAGCAACCATGGATGGGTATGCAATTGATTGGGTAATTATATCCTTCCTGCAAGACCCGGATATACCATAGATCGCCCCCTCCGCAAGAGTGGAACACCCGACCGGCAACCGCCGGGGTGGCGGGTACGGGTGGTACAACGAAAGCTTGTCGTAGACTGGGAGACAGTAAATTACGCTTACGAGGTGGAACGATATGAAAATCGCGCGGCGCACTTTTTTGGGCGGCTTGGCCGGCTCGCTGGCAGCCTCCGGGACCGCTTCCGCTCAGGACGGCCGGAGCGGGCGCCAAATCGAGCGCGTGGCAAAACCCGGACTGAGATTGGGCTTGAATGCCTATTCGTTCAACAACCCACTGCAGCGAGGGGAGCTGAATCTCCACGAACTCATAGCCTACAGCGCCGAGCTGGGTTTTGAGGGCGTGGACGCCACCGGCTACTACTTTTCGACCTATCCGGCGACACCCCCCGACGAAGAGATCTTCGCTCTCAAACGCTGGGCGTTCGTTAATGCCGTTTTCGTTTACGGCACAGGGGTTCGCAACGACTTTGCCACGGCCGACGAGCAGGCGAGAAAACGTGACATCGTCATGGTCAAGGCCTGGATCGACACCGCGCAGAAGCTTGGCGCCGGAATCCTGCGGGTCTTTGCAGGGGGCGGCAAACCGGAAGGTGATATTCCCCAAGAGATGTGGAGCGGAATTGCGAGCGCCCTCAAGGAGTGTGCCGACTACGGAGCTCGAAATGGAGTGATTCTCGCGGTGCAGAATCACAACGACGTTTTGAAGACGGCGGATCAAACGATTCGCCTGCTGGATGCAGTCGATTCGGAATGGTGTGCGGCCATGCTGGACATAGGCAGTCTCCGTCAGGGGGACCCCTATGAGGAGATCGAGAAACTGGCTCCTTACGCGGTAGGCTGGCAGCTCAAGGAATCGGTCTGGTTCGGAGAAGAGGAGCGCCCGGTGGACCTTGACCGTCTTGGAAACATTATCGGAAAGGTAGGATACCGGGGGTTCCTCTCCATTGAAACGTTGGGAGAGGGAGATCCCCGAAAGAAGGTAGAGCACTTCCTATTCCAAGTTGTCGAGGCCTTCAGCTAGAGGCAACCGAGGCGTCACAGAGTCCCGGGCGGTCCTCAGCTTTCGGCCGACGTCGGTTATCCAAACCAACGGGTGTTCCCGGCTCCCCAGATAATGCGAGACGAGATGGGCTCTTTTCTCGATCCTCACTCTCAAGAACTGCTTGCCGTCAAAGCGGCGGGCCTCCGGCCTCGGGAACGAAATCACTAGAGCCGGATTGTGCCTCCGGCTTTTGCTTGTTTTTCGGCTATAGCACTTCGGCCTGCCGTATCTGCCGGGGGCCAAGCCACCCTGCGTGCACGTTCCTAGAGTGGTTGAGTCTACCCGATCAGCGACAATTCCAGATCCGCCCCCGAATGTGGGCTGGTTCCTCCGGCCGTCCCGCTCTCCGCCCGAAACCCGGCCGACGCTCAAAGAGACGGTAAAGACTGAGAGTGCCGAATGGAGGTATAGGGATGTTGTTATAAT
>JAPXNP010000333.1:947-3219 GCA_033811955.1 Acidobacteriota bacterium | reverse complement strand
GCGGTTCCCTTGGCTCGGACCTGATCGATGAACTGCTGCGGTTGCCCCGCGAGGGCCTGTGAAATGAGTTCCGGGGAAAAGAAGCCGATACCCCACAGACCGATCATGCCGGAAACGCCGAGCCCCAGACCTACAAGCGTATTCCTTCGCCAGCGAGGATGGCGGAACAGATCACCCAGAGAACCCACCTGGCGTCCTGCACCGGAGGCCGCCGCGCGCTTCGACTCCTTCCAAGCTTCCGGTTCCCGTAAGAAGCCAACAACGGGAATTACCAGGAGCGCGGGTATGATCCCTATAAAAAAGAGGCAGCGCCAGCCCGGGTAGCCGAAGAAGACTTCAGGGGCTCCCGGCTGGATCCAGTAACTGATCGTGGAGCCGAGAATGTTTCCGAGAGCGGAAAGGGCCTGCAGGGCTCCGAGAGCCATAGAACGGAAGCCGGAGGGTACGCTTTCCGCCACCAGCGCCGTCGCCGCTCCGAACATGCCCCCCACGCCGAGTCCCACCATGAAGCGGTAAATGGTGAAATCAGCCCATCCCTGGGCGAGGCCGGAAAGACCGGTGAAGCCGGAGTAAACAAGCAACGTGGTGGCCATCGTCCGTACGCGGCCCCACTTGTCGCTGAGGATCCCGAAAATGATGCCTCCCGTGGCCCATCCGAGGATCATGGAGGTGGTCGCGTAACCGATGTACTGCTGAACGATGGCCTGGACCTGCCGGCTGTCACCCAGGAGCTCCCGCAGGGCCGATTCCCGCGCCAAAATGAAGATGCGCTGGTCAAAGCAGTCGAACAGCCAACCGCACGATGCGATAATGACGACCAACCAGTGATATCCCGTGACTCCGCTGAACACGCTCTCGGGTTCTGAGGTGTGCTTTGTTTCGTTTGGTTTCACCGCAATCCTCCGCCAGTTCGCTTGAATGCCGCTGTTCTGCTGTCTGTTGACGGCGGTCCACCATAAAGCTCGACGTGCTGCTCATCTTCGCACGAGAGACCCACCCTGTCTACGGAGGAATCAGCCGCCGGACCTTGGCGGGGTGGCAGCGTCGTCCAAGAACGCCAGACGAACCAGCTCCCCACCCGAGCTGTCCTCCTTTCTCGCCCAAGGCCACAATCCGGCCGCCGCAATCGAACGGATCCGATTGTCCACATGGCGCCGCTGCCGGAAACTTTCAAGAGAAACTACAACATTAGACGGCTCACAGGCTTGAGGGGCAAAGTAGTCCATCCATCGCCGGCGAACTTCCCGCGGGCCGGCGTCGTTCAGTTCGGCCTTGAGCCAGGCGAAGCGCACCAGCGCCGTCTGCACTGGGTCGAGTCCTTCTTTCTGGGCCCGCCGCGCCTGCGTGGCAGCCTTCTTCACGGCGTCTTCGGGAAAGAGCTGCTCGAAGGTTCGAACGATCTTCCTCCAGTAACCCACCTTTCGCCGTCCCAGCGGACCGTATCCTTGAGTTTCTTCCTCCGTCAGATACAACTCCAGTAGGACGGAAATATACTGATCATCGAGATCGGCCTCGCCGTCGAGAAATTTCACAGACTCGTCGATCACTGCTTAGTGTCTCCCCGAAGTTCGCAAACCAATGGAAGCACAGTGTAGACGAAGGGTGTGACGCCGAGATCGGAGAACTTGCGTGCGCGAGCCGCCGCGGCCGACATTGATCGGCCGGCCGACCGATTCCGTCTGAGATGGTCAGTCCCACATGTCACGACCGGGGCCGGGAGAGCCGGTCAAGGCTCCCAACTCGGTGCGTGTGGCCAGATAGTGTCCATGAGGGTTCTCTGGGCCGAGTGAGAGCAGGTCCGTGCCGGGACAAAGATTTCGGCGGGTGACGCTCTAACGTTTCCACCAGGTTCCGCCGAATATCTCCCTAGGAGATACACAAGGGTATGGATAAACTGTTGGACCTGATCGACGTTCCTCCTTCGATATTTGCGGAAGCACGCTCTTTGCGGGAGCTGTTCTTTGTCGAGAGCCGTTGTGAGGAAGAACTTTATGCCGCCGCCGAGCGGAAGGACTGGCGGGAGCTCGAGCGGCTCATGCCCATGTACTCCGATATCCACTTGGAGATCATGATGCGCCTGTGGCAGGCCATCCAGGGAGAAGAGTGGGACTGAGAGGTGCCTCTTTGCCGTCGCTTAGGCTGATGTGATCTGCTCACTGCGCCGGAGGCCCGCGCCGCAGCGTGGTTCGGCGCATTTCTTGTGACCATTCTTTCTCATTGAGCGTTTGCGTAAACAGAGGTCCGGGCCTTTGGGAAAGTGCTTTGTTTAAGC
>JAPXNP010000333.1:0-937 GCA_033811955.1 Acidobacteriota bacterium | reverse complement strand
TTTTGAAGACACCCCGGACTGGTCCCGGGAACGAAAGAGAGGTACGAATAAGACGTTTCGAGCCGGCGGGGCCACGCCGTCCGGAACGCCGCCTCCGGCAATTTGCAGAGCGGGGATCTTTGAAAGGCCGGGGATCCGGGAAAGACTCGGGTTCGTGCGCTAGCTGTCGGTACCTTCCCGTTTCAGCCGCTCCAGTGAAGCGTTAATGGACTGAGAACTTTCCATCAGGCTGCGTAGCGCCTCCGGAGTGTCCGTCTTGAGAGCCTTGTCGGGAGGGTTCTCCAGGAACGTCCACATGGCACGCTTGATGTCCGGAGGGAGAATGCTCTCCAAGTACTCCAGTGCGGTCCCGCGTAGGGTGGGATCATCCGTATGAAGACCACGAAAAGCGATCCAGACCGGTTCCCGCGGGTAAATCAACGAGAGCAGGTTAAAGACATGCTCCAAGCTCCTGCCCGCCCGGTGGAGAAGATACCGGTCGACCGGATCAGCCGCTTTCTCGTCTTCGGGTTCGTAGTCGAGAGGATTGCGACTGGTCCAGATCGCACGATCGACCGTCACTTCCCGGCGGATTGCTTCGAGGATCTGATCCTTTGGAATCGAAAGGGCGGGGTTTTCCTTACAAATCAGGGCCAGAGCTCTGCCGGACTGGTAGCGCACCTCGAAACGTTGATCCGTTAATGCGGCGACGAGAGCGTAGGCCGTCCGTTGGGTAGGACTGCCGACAAGGACACGGGGAATGCGCCGGCGAAGGGTAAACTCTTCCTCCGGATTCAACAGGAAGTCACTGAGAAGACCGGTAATGCGGGGGGCCATCTTGCGAAGGACTTTGAGCACTTCCGGATACACCTCGTCCCAGGCCAACAACTCGATCAGGAAAGGAGCCTCCGCCACAGCGACGGGTTCTGTTTCCAACAGTCTGAGGATGTCCTGCCGA
>JAPXNP010000332.1:0-3221 GCA_033811955.1 Acidobacteriota bacterium | reverse complement strand
GGTCGATATGCTGGACAGGAGTGTGCCCGCGTACTCCGAGTCAAACCTGTTCGATGCAATCGCTTTTTCCTTGCAGGGAGGGGAACTGGAGGGCGTCGAGTATGGAGGTCTCGCGCAAATCAAGGGGCGTACCGGCTTGATTGTGGTCGCGACGGGGATAGATACCTTCAGTCGCGTCAATTTCGACCAAGCCCGGCGGATTGCAGGCAACAGCGGCGTTCCCATTTATTGCGTGGGTGTCGGCGAACTGGCCTTCCTTCGGGCTGAACCGTATTTGGGCGGGCTCCAGCGGATGACGTACTTGCAAGCGAGAAACAGCCTGGAAACCTTGAGTCGCGAGTCAGGCGGCCGATGTTATCTGGTTCGTTTCGAAGGAGCCCTGGACGATGTGCTGGAATCGATCGGCGCCATGCTCCGTCTCCAGTACGCGCTTACCTACCGTTCGAGTGCACAGGGAGGTTCTCGCCGGTCGATCCGGGTCGAGGTTGACATTGACGGGGACGGGCAACCGGACAACGATCGGCTGGATCTTCAACATCGTAGGTATTACTACCCTGAAAGGTGACGTTATGAAATGGGAAGTTTGGAAGCAGGCAGTCAGTGTTCTGCTGGCGTTTTGGCTGACGGTGGGTCCGGCTGTCGGGGCGACTCGGCCTGCACAGAGCGGCTCTCTTTCGCTGGAAGAACTTACGAAGCTGAGTTACGTGGACCTGTTCGAAAGAGCTTCAATGATTCAGGTGGATAGAGAGGCAATTCAACGGTTGAAGAAGGAAATCGACGAGGAGAAAAAGCGGGAGCAGGAGAAGGTTAAAAGAGAGCGGGATCGGCTTGAGGACGAAATCAAAAGAGCCCGCGAAGAACTGAAGCGGCTGAACCGAGAGGCCTCCGGAGAACTGGACATCGAGAAACGCCGGCAAGAACTCCATTGCTTGATCCAGGAGCGGAGCAAGAAGCTGACGGATGTGAAGGTAGTTTTGGAACAGGGGCTGAACGTTAAGTACGAGAACCAATACGCCAAGCTCGAAATAATTCAGGAGTGGCCGGGGCGTCTCCGCCGTGCGCAGGAGCTGAAGGCCCAGGGGAAAGCGGTCGACCGTAAGTTCGGCGACTATCGGGACGTCGGTTTTCGCGGCGGTGTGTTTGACGGGCAGGAAGAGGATATCCAGCGGGGTCGTGAAGCCGTCGACGAACTGCGCCGCCAGGGCATGTTTCCGCCGCAAGTGGAGGACGAAGAGATCGCGGCCTACGTCCGTCAATTGGCCGAACGGATTGCCCGCCATTCCGACTTGAGAGTCCCTCTGCAGGTCACCGTGTTGCAGTCGGAGGAGATTAATGCGTTTGCCTTCCCCGGGGGGTTTCTGTTTGTGAATAGCGGCTTGCTCAAGAAGGCCGAGAACGAGAGCGAGCTGGCTGGAGTCGTGGCACATGAAATCGCTCATGTGGCCGCCCGGCACAGCCGTCGGCTGATGGGGAAAGCGAGTGTCGCCAACATCCTGTTCCAGGCGGCCCAGATGGCTGCGCTCATCCTTACCGGAGGGGTCACGACGCTGGGGAACTACTATTTGCTGCAGTACGGCTTTTTCGGACTTGGGATGGTGCTGGACCTTTCATTGCTGGGTGTGAGCCGAGACTACGAATTGGAAGCCGACATTCTGGGGACACAGTACTTGTGGCACGCCAACTATGACACGAAGGGCTTCATCAGTTTTTTTGGAAAGATGGCTGAGGAAGAGGGGTATGTAGTAGGTGCGAGCTGGTTCCGTACTCATCCTCCCTTCGGTGAGCGCATGTTGCGCACTTATGAGGAAATCGTCTATCTGCCGGAACAGGAAGAACCTCAGATCGATTCTGAGCAGTTCCGGAACATGAAGAGCCGCCTGGAAACCGTGTTGAAAGACATGGAAAAGAAGGACCGGGATGCGCCTACCCTCAGGCGTGTTTACGATTGTGAGCCGATCGAGGAGGTGACGCGGTAAGGGATGACGAAGGGGCGTCGCTAGTCGGAAGCTGCGTGGGAAGCAGCGAAAGCATGCCCGGGGCTTTGCCGGTAGGGTTTCACCGGGGATCTGTGCTAAGGAGTGTGAATGACGACGTCACCCGGACGTGCCAGCTCGAGGCGTTCCCGGGCCAGGCGCTCGATTTCCCGGGGATCGCTCTGCAGCAGTTCGATCCGGCGGCGCAATTCCTCGTTCTGACCGGCCAGTCGCGCACCCTCGGCCTCAAGCTGAGCGAGTTGCTGCCGATAGGTCCGGAGCTTCAGGTAGCCGTCGCGGCCGAAAATGAGGAAGGTGGAGAAAGCCGTCAACGAGAGAAAAGCGAGACTCGCCCACAAGTGATGCTGCGCCCGGTTGCTCATCCTCACAGCGTGAGCTAGTGTAGCACGGGTCTACGATTTGCAGTGACTTGACGGGATTGTTCGAGGAGGAATCAGAACGCGCCGGGCAGGTCTCAGAAGTGGGGGCCGGCTTTAGTTTGGACCCTTGGCCCCGGATCGGCCAAGGTTTCTATGGTGGATGAGAGAGGGATCGGAGACGAGGGGACACAGGATGAGAAGAACCGGTGAGTTCAAGGGCGTATCCGTTGTCGTTAGCAGTTTATTGATCGCGGGTTGGGTCCAAGCTCAGGAGGTGACACCGAATCTGGCGGAGCGCCTCGGATATCCTGCGGAAAGCAGGCTACTGATCATTCACGCGGACGATCTTGGTCTAGCTCATTCGGCCAATCGGGCTTCCTTTGAAGCCCTCCGGGCGGGTGCCGTCAGTTCGGGAAGTGTGATGATGCCTTGCCCCTGGGTTCCCGAAGTGGTGGAGTTCCAACGGGAAAACCCGGATGCCGACGTCGGCCTGCACCTCACCCTCAACAGTGAATGGCAATGGTTCAAATGGGGACCGGCGGCGTCCCGCAACCAGGTTCCCGGACTCCTGGATCCTTTCGGGTACCTTTGGCCCGGAGTGGAGGAGACCTTGGCTCACGCCAGGCCGCACGAAGTGGAAACGGAGCTGCGGGCGCAGATAGAACTGGCTCTTAAGATGGGTCTGCGGCCGACGCATCTGGATAACCATATGGGCACTGTCGTCCGGTCACCTGAATTTCTCGCCGTTTACCTCAAGCTGGGTAGAGAGTACAACCTTCCCGTTTTCGCGGCTCGACCATGGTTGGATATGGCGCCGTACGGCCGGGAGTTGATCGGCGCATTGCCGGAGATTTTGGACGGTATGTCG
>JAPXNP010000331.1:0-3239 GCA_033811955.1 Acidobacteriota bacterium | reverse complement strand
CAATGTAGCCGTCCACCGATTCGCTTGGACCTTCCTTAATGATCTTGGCCGCGGCTTCGGGGTCGGCGGCCGTGGAGAACATGAACTCGAACTCGGGACAAGCCTCCACTAGCTCCGAACGTATCCGCTGCATCACCGGCCGAAAATCGAATCCCATGTGCGGCCAAGTGGGCCGGTCTTGCACCGGAGCATGCACGGCGAACAACAGGTGCAGTCGCAATTTGCGCCGCGACGGCCGAGCCCCGAAAACCGCCCTCGGCGCGGCGGCCCCGGCGCAACCCGCACAGCCGGCCAGGAAACGGCGGCGCGACCAACAGCACCCACAACTCTCGAGCGGCGAAGAACGGCTGTCCTCCCTCATAGAAATTCCCCTCAAGAAACGCAACAGTGCTTCAAAGAGAAGCACTTCGTAAAGCCCACCATTACTTCTGCGGCGGAGAAAAGCTTCCTTACACTATGCCGAGCATATCGTTTAAGCCGGCAAAAACAAGCATTTGCAAAGCCGGTGTCCAGTCAGGCGCAGAGTTGCCGGGGGACGCAGCTGAAGACAGCGTCGACATGCTTCTTTCCTTTTTTGCAACAGCACAGGGGCCGCTCCGAGGAGCCCTTGTGTACCGTGACGCCAAAGGGAAGCTCGCCGTCCCCGGGGGGCCATGGAAATCGGTAATCCTTGCCCGGAGGGAAGGCTATCCCACCTTCGAGCTTTGCAATCTCGAGGACGACCTCGCAGAAACGGAAAGCCTGGGTGCAGGGTTTCCGGAGAGAGTAAATGAGATGAGCAAACCGCTGGATTTGTACGTCGCTCGAGGGAGGAGCACCCCGGCCCACCCCAAGGGAACAACATCCAGGACATCGACATTCATCAGCTTCCCACCCACGGGTGGGCGAGGCCTTTTGGAGGAGAACAGCGCCGATCGAATCCGACTCGCAAGGATGCGTTGCTCTCACAGAAGCTTCGATTCGGAGACCCAATGTGGACAGGAGACTACAGGCGAGTCCTTGGCTGCCGGTCCGCTCCGAGCTTTCTCGTCGCGGGGCCCCCGACGAGTGAGAGACCTTGGGGGTGTTCCGAACGGTAGCCCGGATCTCGGGTGGCTCGAGCCCAGCGCGGAATGATTGTTCCGATCGGGACGAATTTGTTGTATCGTCCAGCGGGTGAGACCGGACAGGCTAAGAATCGGTGGCCTCAAGGTGTTCGGAGCGGAGAACGGAACAGACTTCGAGCCGTAGTTGATGCTGCGAGGCGAGGGGACAGGCGTCAACCGCTGTCAGGTGGTTGCTCTACGGTCTTTGTCCTTTGGGCGTAACGCCCGGACCCGGAGTTGAGTTTCCTCGCCAATCGCCGGGGCTGTTCAAATGGTACTTTGGCGTAAAAACAGGGCGAACGAAACAAGAGGCGGCTCTCTAGTGGCCGGGAGGACGCGCAGGAGGACGAGAGAAAGCGGCCGCCTCAAGTTCAGGAGAAGATTATGAATACCCTCAATAGGGAACTGAAGTTGGTTTTAGCGGCCGCGGTTCTGTTTTTATTAGGAGGAAGTGGGCTTTGGGCCGGGGATCCCGATCCGACACCCCTCTTCCGGCGAGGCTTCACGGTGATTCCTACCCCCCACGAGGTGGATTTGAGCGGCGAAGAATTGCCCCTAACCTCGGACTGGAGTGTAGACCCAGGCAACCTAGGCGACGACGACATCGCCGTTCGCAGTCTCTTACGGGATCTAAAGGATTTTTACGGTCTTGCGTTAAGGCTGGGCCCGACGAGAAGCCACGTAATTCGTCTACAGGCAAGACCGGGCCTGGTAGCCGTGGAGACTAAGGAAGAGCTTGCCGACCAGGCGTACACGTTGACGATCTCTCCGGACACCATCGAAGTCAATGGAAACAGTCCGGTGGGGGTCTTTTACGGTGTTCAGACTTTGTTGCAGCTTCCAAAGGTGAGCCGGCAGGGCAAACTCCTTCTCCCGGTGGGAAAGATCACCGATTGGCCCGATCTTCAATACCGTTTTCTCCACTGGGATACGAAACATCATCAGGATCGCATCGAGACTTTGAAACGTTATCTGGACTGGTCGGCGCGGTTCAAGGTCAACATGATCGGGTTCGAGCTCGAGGATAAATTCTCCTATCCTTCTCATCCCGTTATCGGCGCTCCGGGCGCGTTTACTCCTGAGCAGCTGCAAGAAATTGTTGATTATGGATTGGAGCGACACATTCAGGTAGTGCCCCAGGTGCAGGCTCCCGCTCACATGGCGTATGTGCTTAAGCATCCTGAGTTCGCGCACTTGCGCTCGGACGGAAGCAACTATCAAGCATGTCTATGCGATGAGCGAACCTACGACCTCATTTTCGATATGTTTCAGGACCTTATCGATGCGACGCAAGGGGTTGATTTCTTTTTCGTTTCTACCGACGAGGTCTATTACGCCGGGATTTGCGAGAAGTGCCGGCGTCCTTACAATTTAGAAAACCGCAGCCTCGCCTGGGCGGAATTTGTCCAGAGAGCCCACCAGTTCTTGAAGAGCAAGGGACGGAAGGTGTTGATCTGGTTGGAATATCCTCTGCTTCCGGAGCATGTTTCAAAGTTGCCTGCGGACATCATTGATGGTGTTCTCGGTAACAGTTATATGCCTCCCTTGATGAGTTTTGTTGCGCGCCGAAGGTATATCGAGGAGGAGAGGAAGATCGGCATGCGCCAGCTGGTCTACGTCTCCATGCAGGGAGAAGAGTACCTGTTTCCTGATCACCTGGACAGTGATCAAGGCCCAGGAAACTTGAGTGGAGCCTTCAGGACCATTGTTACTGACTCCCAAGAGGGCGATCCCATCGGGATCTATGGGGCTGCCTGGGACGACTCCGGTCTCCATAACGAGACGTTTTGGCTTGGTTGGTCGGCGGTGGCCCAGTGGGGCTGGAGCGTCGGAACTCCTTCCGTCACCCAGCACATATCCGAGTTCATGAAGATTTATTACGGTCCTGACGTCCGAGCCATGGCGGAAGTCTACGCCGGGCTCCAGGAGCAAGCCCGATTCTTCCAGACCTCCTGGGACCGCGTTCCTTCCAGGGTCCGGGGTTTGGGCTATGGCAGCTCGCAAGATAAGCATCCCGTGGTACGCCTGGACTTGACCCTGCCTCAGCCGGCCCTGCCGCATCCAAAGGGTTTGGATGTCGTCCCGGTCTATGTGGGCCGATACCAGGCTTGGATCGAAAGGGCTCAGTCGCTGGGCGCAAAGGCCGCAGCCATC
>JAPXNP010000330.1:0-3241 GCA_033811955.1 Acidobacteriota bacterium | reverse complement strand
GCCTTCCTCTCCGCCCACGGCGGCCAGAAGGGCGCTGATTTCTTCCTGAGTCAGGACGCGTTCCGACATTTTCGTTTATCCCTGTCTTTGCTATGACTGTTTCGGATGCAGCTTGGCTTGCAGGCGGGAACGCAACCGCAGCACCGCTCTCGTATGCAATTGTGAGATTCTCGACTCGTTCACTCCCAATATGTGGCCGATCTCCTTCATCGTCAGTTCCTCACGGTAGTAAAGGGATAGGATGAGCTGTTCCCGTTCCGGCAACGTCTCAATCGCTTCCGCCAACAATCGGCGCATCTCGCCCCGACTGACCGCCTCAAAAGGGGTTTCTTCAGGGCTGATGGGCGAGTACCACACGGGCAAGTTATCGACGTCGACTCCTTCGCTTTCCTCATCGCTCGTGCGAAAGTGGCCGATGGTCAGACCGTTCAGTTGGTCCAGTAAGCCTTGGAAGTCCCGCAACTCCATGCCCAGTTCTTGAGCGACTTCCTCGTCCCGGGCAGGCCTTCCCAGCCGCTGTTCCACCAGAGCGTAAGCCCGTTCAACCTCCCTGCTGCGGCTTCGGAGATCCCGCGGAGCCCAATCCAGATCGCGAAGGCTGTCCAAGATAGCTCCTCGAATGCGCACGCTGGCATACGTCTTGAAGCTAACCCCCTTCGAAGGATCAAACTTGTTGTAAGCGTCCAGCAAGCCGATGACGCCGGCGCTCACCAGGTCCTCCAGCTGAACCTCCGGGGGTAACCGCATTGCGATGCGCTGAGCAATGAAGCGGATCTGAGGAAGGTGTTCAAGGATGACCCGTTCTCGATCCTGCAGATTCTTCTGCTCTTGTTCCGCCAATTTCTTGATATACAGTGTCTTTACGCTCATGACCCTAACCCGCACCCAGTCTTTCTAGGACAATCGACTCCCCACGGACTGATTCTGAGAATGCTTGATCAACTCCTGGGCAATGCGCCCGAAGCAACGACTCACCATGGAACTTGGGTGACTCAGTACCAAAGGTAGCTGCCGCCTCACCGACTCGTGCACGCGACTGTCCCGGGGAATCGAACCCAACAGCTGGAGCTCCGCACCGAGAAACCGCTTGGCCACCTCGGCAAGCTGTTGAAAAACGTCGACCGCTTCGGCCTGATCCTGCACCGAGTTGACAAGCAAGAGGACCTCTTTGGCTCCGTCCTTCCGCAATAGAACCTTGATCAAGGCGTAGGCATCAACCAAAGCGGTCGGCTCGGGATTGCAAACGACGATGACGCGTAGGGCGGCTGCCAAGAGGCGGGTGACATTGTCGGAGATCCCCGCTGCTGTGTCGATCAGCACGAAATCGTATTCGTCAAAGAGCTCTACCAACTGGTCGAGGATTGCGCGGCGGTGCCGTTCGCCCATCCTGGTCAACTCCTGAATCCCGGAGCTGGCGGGAATGATATGGACGCCGTCCGGGCCTTCGACGATGATCCCCCGAAGTGTCTGGATACCTTCGATGACATGACCCAGGTGGTACTTCGGAGTAATACCCAGCAAGACGTCGACGTTGGCCAGTCCGAAATCTCCGTCCAGGATGACCACCCGTTTGCCTTGTTTCCTCAGCGCCAGCGCGAGGTTGACCACCACGTATGTCTTCCCCACACCTCCCTTACCGCTGGTAACGGCCAGCACTTGGCACTTACTTCGTGCAGGACCGGGGATCACCGGCTCCAACTGTAAGGACTCGATCGCTCTCCTCAATTCTGTTGCCTGGTCCATCACATCCTTCCTAGCTTCGATCGGCAGATACATCGATGGGTACCAACAAGTCGGCTACGGCACGGGCGGTCGGAACGATCAGATCGCCCGCAACATCTTGTCCGTTGGTCAGATAGGACAACGGCTTCTCGTTGCGCATCAGCTCATTGAAGATGACTCCGAAGCGCGAAGCTTCGTCCAGCTTGGTAAAGAGCAAACAGGCCGGCTGGAAGATTCCGAAGCAAGCAATGATCTCCCGCAGCGTCTCAGGCTGGGTGGAACAACTTAGCACCAAGTGCGTTGTCAGCTTCGAACCGGTTCGAGCAAAAGCGGCCAGTTCGGCATATTCCTCCATCCGGCGATGGCTGTGTCCCATGGTGTCGATGAGGGTGATTTCCCCGTCCGAGCCGTCTTGGATCTCACGTTTCAGCTCGTCCACCGAGTAAACGATCTGGACGGGTACACCGATGATCTCTCCATAGGTCCTGAGCTGCTCTGCGGCGGCGATCCGATAGGTGTCAAAGGTAACCAGTCGTACGCGCCGGCGATCCCGCAAAGCAAACCGAGCGGCGAGTTTTGCAATCGTGGTAGTCTTGCCCACTCCGGTCGGACCCACAAAAAGGTGGACGCCACTGGATTTGGGATCGACGGTTACCACCCGGATCATCCGCTCTACCGACCGGTTCATCCGCACACGCAAGCGATCCGCAATGTCGTCGTCCACCGGTAGGTTCTGAGTAACCTCCCGGATGAGGCTGAACGCAAGTGCCTCGTCAATCCCTTCCTGAAGAAGTCTTTGGAATTCCCGAAACGCCACGCTCCTCCAGGCCGCGCCGTCGGGCCCACCTTCCCAAATGAGTTCCTGCATAGCCCGGGCCACCGTGGCGTCCCGCAAAAACAGAGATGCAATGGCGTCACCGGTCCGCTGACGGTTTACCATGCGAATCAGGCTTTGAAGTTCCTGGCTGATGAGCTCCAATCGGTGTTCCCATACGGCCTCCGAACGTTCTCCTCTCGATTTTGTTAGCCCGGCAGAGTGCTTCGTCCCGCCAGACCCAATAGTGCGGGCCTGGGCCGGAGGATCGGCGGCCGGTTCATAGGTCTCCAGCTTCTGCCGAGACCTCGCCTTCGGTTCTGCGGGGTCCCGACCGGTTTCCGGAATTGCCGTTCCCGACTGCTTCTCGGCCTCTCCTCGCGCGGAAGTGGGCCGGCGACCGCCTCCTCGGCCGCCTCCCCAGGGCCTTTCTCACCCGCGGAAGGATCCGTCGCGGCGGTAATTTCGTAGGCCGTGGACGGAAACAGACCCCAGAAGCGCTTCTTCACCGTTCGATTCGTCTTCAAAATGACGGCACCCGGACCCAGGTCCTCACGGATCATCCTTAGGGCCTGCGGGACCGATTCGGACGTGTACGTCTTAATCCTCATCATCGGATCTCTCCCAAGCTCAACAACCTCACATGCGGCGGAATCTCGTTGTGTGAAAGAACGACCAGGGTCGGCAAGACGTGCTCTACAAATC
>JAPXNP010000329.1:2427-3243 GCA_033811955.1 Acidobacteriota bacterium | reverse complement strand
ATCTATCCCCGCACCCACTATGTGATTCCTCAGGATAGATTTCAGGCCGCGCTGAGAAGCATCCGAGAGGAGCTACAAGAAGTCGAGGCTCGTTTTCTCGGAGAGGGCAAGTTGGTCGAGGCGCAACGTATCCACCAGCGCACCAACTTTGATGTGGAGATGCTCCAGGCTCTTGGCTATTGTCGGGGTATTGAGAACTACTCGCGGCATTTGACCGGCCGGGCTCCCGGCGAGCCCCCACCGACGCTGATGGATTATCTTCCCTCCGACGCGCTGCTTTTAATCGACGAATCTCACGTTACCGTTCCTCAGGTGCGGGGCATGTATGAAGGCGACCGGTCCCGCAAATCGAGCCTTGTCGAGTATGGTTTCCGTTTGCCTTCGGCTCTGGATAATCGTCCGTTGAGTTTTGCCGAATTCGAGGAGCGACGGCCTCAAACCGTCTTTATTTCCGCGACGCCCGGTCCCTACGAGCTGAGCCTCTGTGGAGGCGAAGTCGTGGAACAAATCATTCGGCCGACGGGACTGATGGACCCGGAGATCGAAGTGCGTCCGGTGGCCGGCCAGATCGATGATCTTTTGGAGGAAATCCGGGTGCGAACCTCCCGCAAAGAACGCGTCCTGATAGCCACACTGACGAAGCGCATGGCCGAGGAGTTGACCGAGTACTACACCGAGGTGGGTGTATCCGTGCGATATCTGCACTCGGAGATCGAAACCCTCGAACGCGTGCGGATTCTTCGAGATCTCCGTTTGGGCCGTTTCGACGTTCTGGTGGGGGTGAATCTGCTGCGTGAGGGTCTCGACCTGCCCGAG
>JAPXNP010000329.1:0-2417 GCA_033811955.1 Acidobacteriota bacterium | reverse complement strand
GATACCTCCCTGATTCAAACGGCCGGCCGAGCGGCTCGTAACGTCCGCGGAAAGGTGATCTTTTACGCGGATCGAATTACGGACTCCATGCGGCGAGCCATCGACGAAACCCAGCGGCGCCGGAAAGTCCAAGAGGAGTACAACCGTCGACATGGAATCACCCCGGCGAGTATCGTAAAGCCGGTCGACGCCGCGCTCGTAGCGATGTCGCAGGCGGATTACTACGAAGTTTCCTTGGTGGCCGAGGAAGGAGTACGGTACGAATCGGTGGAAGAACTGGATAGGGAGATCGAACGGCTTCGCGGCTTAATGAAGGAAGCGGCCGAACGGCTGGAATTCGAGAAAGCGGCCGAGTATCGGGATCGGCTTCGCCAATTACAAGAAGTCGAGTTGACGGTGGGAGGGGCTGACCATGTCGGTCAAGCGAATTGATCCCGTCGACCGACTGATCGGCGGTGTGACGGTCCCCGGTGACAAGTCGATCTCTCATCGCTATGCCATCTTGGGAGCCATGGCGGAAGGGGAGACCACGGTTGTCAACTTCTCCTCCAGCGCCGACTGTCACTCCACCTTGAGATGCCTGGCCGGACTGGGTATCGGATTGGAAGGTGAAGGCTCATGCGTTCGGATTACGGGCCCGGGTTGGAGAGACCTCCAGCCCCCGGCGAGTACTCTTGATGCTGGGAATAGCGGAACTACACTGCGCCTTCTTTCCGGAGTGTTGGCGGGCCGGCCCTTTGTCAGCCGCATAACCGGGGACGACTCTCTGGTTCGCCGACCCATGCGCCGCATCATCGAACCGTTGAGTCTGATGGGTGCTCGAATCGAAGCGCGGCAGGGAGAATTCCCCCCTCTAGAGATTTACGGGACTCATCTGAAGGGGGTGGAGTACAAATTGCCGGTGGCAAGCGCGCAGGTGAAATCGTGCATTCTCCTGGCAGGTTTGGAAGCCACGGGTGAGACGACGGTGGTGGAATCCATCCCCAGTCGTGACCATACGGAGAGGGCTCTTCCCCTGTTCGGAGTGCCCGTGTTCCGGGATGACACTGGTATTTCCGTCAAGGGGCCGTGCGATTTGACCCCTGTAACGGTCAGCGTTCCGGGCGATATATCGTCGGCCATGTTTTGGGTTGTTGCGGCACTCCTCCTACCGGGGTCGCGGGTTCGCTGTCAGGCTGTGGGAGTCAACCCAACCCGCGCAGCATTACTAGAACTACTTGAGGAGTCGGGTGCGCTCATTCACCGCGAAGCACCTCGACAAGTCGGCGCGGAGCCGGTCTGTGACCTGGTCGTAGAGGGAGATGAAGCGTTTGTGGACGGCTTTCCCGGAGAGATCGGGGGCGGCTGGATTCCGAGACTCATCGACGAGATCCCTGTCTTAGCCGTGTTGGGTTCACGCTTGCCGCACGGACTCTATGTGCGCGACGCCGCCGAGCTCAGGAAGAAAGAGTCGGATCGTATTCATGCCGTTGTGGAAAACCTCCGAGCCGTCGGAGTCCCGGCGGATGAATTGGAAGATGGGTTTCGGATTCCCTATGTTCCCGAAGTCGGAGGCGGGCTTGTCAGAACGTTCGGGGATCACCGGATCGCGATGGCTTTTTCGGTGCTGGGTTTGATTTCCCGAGAGGGAGTGGAGCTGGATGACGCCGACTGCGTTGCTGTGTCCTATCCCGAGTTTTTTGAGAATCTGCAAGCTTTGTCGGGGCGGGCGGAGTCTAAGTCCGGTCGATAACCGTCTGCAAAGGGAGGGAACGGGCGAGATGTCCTCTGGAAGGGAACCGGAGGCGCTCCGGCAGAGGTTCGGGAGGCGCGAACACGGAAGGAGAAGAAATGAACCGGAGAGAATTCGTGGGGCTGTCGGCGGCGGTTGCGGCCGGCTCCCTGGGTGAAAGTCGTGGTTCGAACGCTCGTCCTGTGGTGATCGCCAGCGCCAACGGTTTACGGGCTACCGAAAGAGCAATGGAGATGTTGTGGGCGGGAGCTGATCCGCTGGAGGCCGTTGTCGAGGGTGTCAATATCGTAGAGCTGGATCCCAATGACCATTCGGTCGGCTTCGGGGGATTACCCAACGAAGAGGGTGTTGTGCAGCTTGATGCCTCGGTTATGCATGGTCCGACACGAGGGGCCGGCTCCGTTGCCGCTCTGGAAAAGATCAAGACTCCTTCAAGAGTGGCCAAGTTGGTAATGGAGTGCACCGACCACGTGCTCTTGGTTGGGGAGGGGGCACTTAAGTTCGCCCTGGCAACGGGATTCCAGCCTGAAAATCTGCTGACGGATGAGGCACGCGAGATCTGGCTCCGCTGGAAGCGGGATTTAAGTCCGACGGACAATTGGATTGATCCTGAAAGTCGTGTCCCTTCTCGAGCTTCTGCGGCGAAGCGCTCCATTTATCGAAATCTTTTGGAGACCCATGGAAC
>JAPXNP010000328.1:0-3260 GCA_033811955.1 Acidobacteriota bacterium | reverse complement strand
GAGCCGCAGCCTGAGCGTGAGTTCGATCTCTTCGGCTACTTTCACTCCGCCGAGCGTGCTCAGGCGCTTGAGAAGTGGGCGTCGACAGCCCGTCGGAAATCTCGGGTCTGCACGGGGTGGACGCCGACCTTCTTGGATCTCTTGCGGGCTTCGCGGGCGTTTGTCAGCGGCTTCGGCGTAAGCTTCTATGAGGCGGCGGCCTTGGGAACCGTGCCGATCTGTTGGCCCGACAGCGACGAGCACCGGGAGGATGCCCTGCGCTTCTATCGATGGTGGGGGGTTGATCCTCTGATGATCGAAAAACCGGAGGACCTGATCAGCTTGTGGGATTTGGTGGAGAGGATACGACGGGAAGGGCTTCCCCGGATTGAGGACGGGACTCCTCGGATCGTCGAGGCGATGGCGCAATTGGCGACAGTCAGCCGTTCGCGCTGATCTTGTGTGCAGTTTGGAGGTTGGGGTGGCGGGAAATTTGCTGGTGACCAGCATTGGTGCGAAGGTCCCTCTGCTGCGTGCGGCCAGGAATGCCTTGACCCGCGTGGATCCGGCGGCCCGCCTGGTGGGAGCGGATTTAGACGGTCAGTGTATCGGGCGATGGTTTGTGGATGTGTTCTGGAAGACACCTCCCTTGGAGGCGTTGGCTCCTTACGAAATGGTGGAGTTCTGCCGGCGTCATGAGGTGCGTTGGCTGATTCCGACGAGGGACGCCGAGCTTCCGGTCTTTTCGAGATGGGTGGAAGAAGATGGGATCGATCTGCCGAGGATCCTGGTCCCTTCTTCCCGGACCGCCGAGCTATGTGGTGACAAGCTTCGTTTCGCTCGGGCACTGGCGGATCGAGCGCCGGTGATTCCCACCTGGGACGTGTTGCCGGAGCGTCCTCCCGAGCGGTTTCCCGCCGATCGCTGGGTGGTAAAGGAACGACGGGGAGCGGGAAGCCGGAGGATCTATCTGGACGTGGCTCGAGAGACGGCCCGGGAAGTCGCCTCGGGATTTTCCAGCCCGGTGTTTCAGCCCTACGTTTCGGGGGCGGAGTACAGTGTCGATCTCTACCTCTCGGATAAGGGTGAACCGTGGGGCTGTGTCGTGCGCCGGAGAGAAGTCGTCGTCGACGGAGAATCGCAGGTGACCGTGATTGTGTCTCATCCGGACGCTGAGAAGTGTGCCATGGAGGTGGCTGCAGCCGTGGGCCTGCGGGGCTGTGGTGTGGTCCAGTTGCTGGAGGACGAGGAGGGTAGGTTGTTCGTCGTTGAATGCAACCCCCGGTTCGGCGGCGCCACTACCTTGAGTGTGGCGGCCGGACTGGATGTCTTCTTCTGGTTTCTGCGGGAGAGCGAGGATCCTGACTTCCGGCCGGGGGAAGTCGTCCGCGGCAGACCCGGTCTGCGACAGGTCCGCCACAAGTGTGACTTCATCGTGGAGCCTTCGCAGTGAAGCGCCCGGATCCTGAAAGGGATCGCAAGTTGGAGATCCGGGTCGGGAACGGACGCCGGGTGTCTGGAACGGAGATCCACTTGTGCCTTCGTGGGCTGTAACGGAGGTTTGACGGCTATGTGTAGTGACCAAGCGAGGGGAGTCGAGCTGGAGTCGAGTTTTCACGTGGCGGGTCGGCTTCTGGGAGACGAGGAGCATCCCTGCTGGATTGTGGCGGAGATTTCGGCCAACCACCGCCAGGACCGGAACGAGGCGGCGGCCCTGATTCGGGCGGCGGCCGAGGCGGGAGCGGACGCCGTCAAGACACAAACTTACCGGCCTGAAACGATGACTCTGCCGTTGCGGGAGGGTCCTTTTCTTCACCGATCCGCCGGATCTCTTTGGGCGGGGCGCAGTCTGTGGGAACTCTACGAGGAAGGCTACCTGCCGTGGGAATGGCAGTTCGAGCTGAAGGAGGTTGCAGAGGATGCGGGCCTGGCGTATTTCTCCAGCGCCTATGATCGGGCCTCGGTGGACTTCTTGGATCGCCTAGAGGTTCCTGCCCTCAAGATCGCCTCCTTTGAACTGGTGGATTTGCCTTTGATCGAGTATGCGGCGTCGACCGGACGTCCTCTTATCCTTTCGACGGGCATGGCTACGCTGGAGGAAGTCCAAGAAGCTGTGGATGCTGCGCGGTCGGGAGGCGCGAGGCGGCTGGTGTTGCTGAAGTGTACAAGCAGCTATCCGACACGGTCCTGTGAGGTCCACTTGCGAGGGATGGTCACGCTGGCACGGAGATTCAGGACACCGGTCGGCTTCTCCGATCACACACCGGGGGTGGAAGCGGCCACGGCCGCCGTAGCTGCCGGAGCTTCGGTGGTCGAGAAGCACTTCTTGCGGGAGAACGCGGCGACACTGGACGCGGAATTCTCTCTGGCGGCGGACGGCTTTCGGCGAATGGTGGAAGCGATTCGGCGGGTGGAGATCCTGCTAGGAAGGGCGGAACTTGGGCCGCTACCGTGTGAGGAGGAGTCTTTGGGGTTTCGCCGGTCCCTTTACGTCGTCCGTGACATAAGGGCGGGCGAGGTGTTTACCGAGGACAACATCCGCTCCATTCGTCCGGCCGGGGGGCTTGCGCCGAAACTACTCCCGCGTGTGCTGGGTCGGCGCGCGAAGCGGGGCCTGCGGCGTGGTGAAGCCCTGAAGGTTGAGGATGTGGAGGGATGGGCGGGCGAACCGTGAAGCACGGAAGGGATGCCGGTTCCGCTGGGAAGATCAGCCAGAGCATGGAGAACTTGAGAACCGTGTTTCGAAACACCAGGTAGGTGCTGAGCAGGCGGTGGACTTCAGTGGCGGCCTCTTGCCAAGCTTGTGCGAAGATTTCGGTGAAGGCCGGTAGGGCGAGCAGGCGCAAGGGTGTCCATTGCACGAAGGGTATGTCGTCGAACAGTCGTGCCAGCTTCCGGAGCTCAACCACTTGAGTCGACGAGGGAACTCGTGCCGAAGACTTCCGCCGGTCCGAGGCAAGATAATTCTGAAGCGACGGATCGGCCTCAACGAGTATCAGGCGGTTGGTCGGCGAGAGAAGGGGAACGAGTTCCCGGACGTGGTAACCCAAGCCGATTCCAAAGACGACGACGATATCGCGGGGACCGAATTCTTGCAGGGCGGCCCAGCGTTGGGCTTCCTCCTGGGGGTCATAGGGGCTGTGTAGGAAGCGTTTCCTTCCGTCGGACAGGACGACCTGCAGCGTGGGAGCCCCACTCTTCGCCGAGGTCGTCACGTATTGCTCCACGGTAGGATCGACGGTATCTTTCATGCGTTCGGTCCCGGCCCTTCGGAGTTTTCG
>JAPXNP010000327.1:0-3278 GCA_033811955.1 Acidobacteriota bacterium | reverse complement strand
CCCCCATGTACCGTCGCTGGGTGGCTCCTTCGCGAGCTTCCGCCGACGTGCTTTTGGACGGGCGCCGCCCACCTGAGGAAAACGCTCAACGCCTGCTGGCCCTTATGGAAACGCGGCGGCCGGCCCGCACCGACTGAGCCGTACTGAGGGCATAACGTGCAGGAGAAGCGGCCAAGAGACGAGAACCCACCAAGGTTTCTATGTCTCTGGCGGACGAGCCCCAGCGTGTGCCGCGTCTATCGCGCGAGAGCCGGGTACGGCGTTTTGTGGTCCGCTTTCGCGGGCGCTCCGTTCCTCGCGGCGCGGATGTCATTTATAGAAAGGTTGCCGGACCGGAGGACGGCCGTCCATAGGAGCACGCGGAAGAATCGATGGGCTCGCAAGAAGTCACGCGGCAAAACTGGGAGAATTAGTACCAGAAAATTGGTGACACGCTCGAATTTCGGTTCTAAGTCATTGAAAACAAAGCTTCGAAAGTGAGGTCTGGTACGAATTTTTTCGAACGAAGGGGATTCGGCCCATGTTCTACAGAACGCTGGCCGATAGTGCCCGGTCTCCCGCCGTCCGCGCGAGCTGCACGAACGTACGACGCCTCCTTCGACCGCTCCGCGGCCGGCGGTAACGGCCGACTACACCTACAACTATCTGGGCGGGATCAAGAAGGCGGCCTATCCGGGGATCTATGACTACGCCGGCACGCCGCTGGCGATCTGGTGGAGCTACGCCCACCAGGGACGGCAGACGACGGCCTGGTGGAGCAACCACCCGAGCGGCGGCTCGGGGGGTACGGCCTGGCAGCAGATGGTGGCGGGCTACACGATGGTCTATACGGCGACCGGCGCCCAGGAGACGACGAACTTCGGCAACGGGACGGTGGAGACGGTGAGCTACGACGAGCGGCTGCAGCCCACCTCGCGCAGCGTCCCCGGGGTGCTGAACCTCGCGGCGTCGTTTTCGGGGCCGTCGGGACGCAACAACGGCAACGTGTTCCAGGTGACCGATGCGTTTGACACCAATGGAAACTTCACCTACACCTACGACTACTTGAACCGGTTGGTGAGTTCGTCGGGTCCTGGGTCGGTGCTGCTGCAGATGACGTACGACCGGTGGGGGAACAAGAGCCAGGCGGCCACCGGCGCGGGTCCGCACAAGCCGCTGTCGTTTCTGACCGGGAGTTACGATAAGAACCGGATCTCGTCGAGCGGCTACATGTACGACGAGGCGGGGAACCTCGTGGCGGAGCCGGCGGACGCCTGGACGGGTCGGGGGGCGATGACCTATCAGTACGACGCGGAGAGCCGGATCCAGTCGACGGGCGGAGCGGCGACGGTGACCTATGCGTACGACGGGCAGGGGCGGCGGGTGAAGAAGACGGCGGACGGTCAGACGAGGTATTACTACTACGATCCCTTGGGGAACCCGGTCTGGGAGTACACGACCCAGTGGGAGACCTACGATTTGTACTTCAACGGGAAGCTGGTGTTCACGAACACGGCGGCGATGAATCCGTCGACGGTGTGGTTGCACGCGGATCATCTGGGGACGGTGCGGGTGAAGAGTAACGCCTCGGGCCAGGCGATCGCCGGCACGCGGTTGCACTACTTTCCCTTCGGTGAACGAGTGAACGTAAAGACCGACCCGGTCAAGTACGAGTTTACCGGCAAGGAACGGGACGACGACACCAAGCTCGACTATTTCGGCGCCAGGTATTACGCGAATACGCTGGGGAGGTTTGCGCATCCGGACATTGCCGGAGCCGACCAATCGTCGGGCGATCCCCGGAGCTGGAACCTGTTCGATTACGTCCGCAACAATCCGCTGCGCTTTGTCGATCCGACGGGCCGGGCGTGTCGTCAGCGTCCTAACGGGACGACGTACGACGACGACAGCGGTGGTCAGAGTTGTGCCGAAGTGAACCGGGAGGACTACGAGCGGTTTTCGGGAGTGATGGCGGGGACGGCGAAGGCCGACGCGGAGGTGGTGGCGGAGGATCCGGTGGCGTGGGCGAACGACGAAGCGCGGATGCGGTTCGTATTCGGTTCGGTGGAACGCCTGGCCGGTCCGACGGTACGCACGTTGGCGGGGTTGACCATCGGGTTCGCGGGCACGGCGACGGGCGCCGGGGCTGGGGGATTTGCAACGGGCGTGGTTGTCGGATCGCCGAGCATCGTGACGCTGGGATTGGCCACGGCGGGAGTGATGAACCAGCCGCGGGTCATGGCGCTGCTTTCCGGCCTGCAGAACGGGAGAAGTCCGCACGTAAAGATTGTGCGGTCGGTGGGCGAGCTCCGCGCACTTTTTGCCCGCTTGAGCGCTGGAGGCAGGCCGTTTGGAGTGCCGAGTTATCGCGGCCGATTTGTCCGGCTACCCGACAGCACCCTGGTCGGTATGCGAGCCCACTCCAGTTGGCATTCGGGTGCTGGGCCCGCCATCGATGTTATCTTGGCCGATGGCGCGACATTGAAGGTGCATGTGCAACCATGAAACCGGACCCTTGTGTCTGTGAATTGTTAAAGTGTGGCTTAGACGATTGGGTCGATGCGGCGGAGGTCGTTTGGGTTGCCGTGTCGGTAGGTAAAGCGAAGGACGAGAAAGGGATTCGCGAGCTGTTCTTGCGAATGATTCGTGAGGTGCTCGAGCGCGGATGGATGAAGATCGGCGACGTGGATGTCGTGGGTCCGGGGGGCTTTGCGGAGTGGGGCTTGTCCGTTGACGAAGCTTTGGAAAAGCTGGAACGCGAGTGGGATGCCCTGGGGAGGCTTCCCGTGCTTTGGGAGTTGTGCTGGCTGGACATCACAGAGGAGGGAGCCGACATTGCGGAACGTCTGATGGAATCGGAAAGACTTCCAGAATAGTCGGATGGGCTTGGACCGTCGTCACGGAAGCCGTCCGGGCGCTTCGAAGAAGGAGAATGAGTTGAACTAATTATTCGCGCAACTGAGTACAGGCGGTCAGCCCGTCTCAGGAAGTTACCCGGGTCGGTTTATCAAACTACCCATGGGACAAGGGTTGGCCTACGCTCGGTCTCAGAATCCGGAGGGGCAGCAATCGATGTATTTCTGAAATTGGGGGCACGCACCAATTTTGGAAGGCACATTCGTGGGCATTTGCGGGCGATATTCCCGCGTCTCACCAGTTATCACCAGTGTCGAGGCCCTCCGGCACCGATTTCCCACCCTACTCGGGAACCGGCAGGAGACCGTCCGTCTGCCACTGAGCCAACTGGCGCTCCAGTTCGCTTCTCTGGTCAGGCGGAACTTCGTCGGGGGGCATCAACT
>JAPXNP010000326.1:0-3279 GCA_033811955.1 Acidobacteriota bacterium | reverse complement strand
GAACAAAACGTGACAAGACGGGAATTCGATCAAGCCGTAGCCAGGTTATTCGACCAATATGAGTCATTGGTGCGACAACCCAACCGCCCGATGGAAACCGAGAACGGTATTTTCCGGCGGTGGGTTTCCCCTATTTTGACGCGGGCCCACGCCCCGGTTTTCTGGCGCTACGACCTGAGCTACGAGCGCAATCCCCACCTTCTCGAGCGCTTTGGAATCAACGCGACGTTTAACGCGGGAGCGATTAAATGGGAGGGGAGCTATGTTCTCGCGGTGCGGGTGGAGGGAGTCGATCGTAAGTCGTTTTTCGCCTTGGCGGAAAGTCCCAACGGCGTGGACAACTTCCGCTTCCGGGATTATCCCGTCACCATGCCGGAGACCGAGGTTCCCGACACCAACATTTACGACATGCGACTGACCGCTCATGAAGACGGATGGATCTACGGCCTCTTTTGCACTGAACGGAAAGATCCTAACGCTCCCGAGTGGGACACTTCGTCGGCGGTCGCGCAATGCGGCATCGCTCGGACCAAGGATCTGGAGACTTGGGAGCGGCTGCCGGATTTGGACAGTCCCTCCGGACAACAGCGCAACGTGGTGTTACATCCCGAGTTCGTCGACGGGAAGTACGCGCTCTATACCCGCCCCCAGGAAGGCTTCATCGAGACGGGACGGGGCTCAGGGATCGGTTTCGCCCTCGTGGACTCCATGGAAAGGGCCGCAATCAAGGAGGAAAAGATCATCGATCCCAAGGTCTATCACACCGTCAAGGAGGTGAAGAACGGACTGGGCCCCGCACCCCTCAAAACGGAATACGGATGGCTCCATCTGGCTCACGGTGTACGGAATACGGCAGCCGGTTTGCGGTACGTTCTGTATATGTTTATGACGAGCCTTGAAGACCCTTCCCGGGTGATCTACAGGCCGGCTGGTTATCTGTTGGCCCCGCGCGGCCACGAACGCGTAGGCGACGTTTCCAACGTGGTGTTTTCCAACGGCTGGATCGCCGAAGACGACGGAACTGTTTTGATCTATTACGCCTCCTCGGACACCCGAATGCACGTGGCCACGTCGACGATCGATCGGTTGGTCGACTATTGCCGCAATTCGCCGGAGGACGGTCTTCGCTCCGCCGCCCAGGTGGAAACCTTAAAGCGCATCATTGACGGAAACCGGGTTTACTTGGGCCGCCGCTAGCACATACCCCTTACGCCTTTCCGATGTGTCTTCAGCCTGCAATGGCGGAAGACATAGGGCGGGATTACCCCGGGTTGAAGAACCATGCCATAATCACTGGTAGCCAGGAGGAACGAGTCATGTTTGGAATCTGGAGCTTCGCTTTGGTAGCCTTGGCCACTCCAGTCCAAGTGGGAGACGTCACAGTCATCCCTGTCACTCACGCTTCCTTGATATTGCAGTGGCAGGGGATCAGCATCCACGTCGATCCTTGGAGCGAGGGAGACTACACGGGACTGCCGGCCGCGGATCTGATTTTGGTCACCCACGCTCACGGTGATCATCTGGATCCGGCTCAAATCGCCTCAGTGCGGAAGCCGGGAGCCCCCGTGGTAGGTCCCCCCACGGTTCAAGAACAGATCACCGACGCCTTTGTGATGAAGAATGGAGAAACCGCCGAAATAGCCGGTGTCCAAATAGAGGCCGTCCCGATGTACAACCTGAAGCGCGGCCCTTCCGAGGGTCGTGTCTACCACCCGAAAGGGGAAGGCAACGGCTATATCCTGAACCTCGGCGACCGACGTATATACATCATGGGAGATACGGAGTGCTTTCCGGAAATGAAAGGGCTACAGGCCGTCGATCTGGCTTTCGTCCCCATGAATCTGCCGTACACCATGCCACCCGAAGAAGCTGCCGAGTGCGTCAATGCACTCAAACCGAAGGTCGCTATTCCCTACCACTACCGGGGCTCCGACCTGGAACGCTTCCGACAGCTCGTGGACCCGTCAATCGAAGTCAGACTCCTGGATTGGTACCCGGGACGGGAAGAGGAATAAGAGCGGATCTTCACAGGCTTGGATTTGGATCAACCGGTGTAGGAACGCAAGCCCTTCGCCCTGGTAGATCCAACCGAGCTTATCGAGCCTTCGGAGAATGCGGATCGCGCGGAGGAGAAAACAACGCAAATCTCGCGAATGGATCTCAAGGCTTTTCTGAGCCACAGATCGACAAAACGCACGAGATCTGCTCGTCCGGTGTCTTCTCGAGCCTGAGAACGGGAGTGTAACCTTTTATTCGGAGACTTGCGGCAAGACCTACTTCGGGCGGTTCGTTTTTCAACAAGCCTCCGAAAAGCCGTACTTTTCCGGACGTCTACCGGGCGATCACGCGACCTGTCGCACGTTCGTAAACCACGTTGCCGGCCCGCCAGGTCCGCTGTTCCTCGTGAACGATGACCCCACCGGAAGCAAGAACACGCTCCGTGGCCCCGGCCCCCGGCTCCGAAAACTCTACGGCGACCTCAGGTGCCTCCAGGACGAAAACCGGGAATGAGGCGACAACGTCATCCACGAACCGCGCCAAGCGACCGTCTTCCTCCAAATACAAACGCTCCGATCGGATCCTGACAGGTCGAGGCTCTCCTTGGCTGCGGTCCACAGACGAAAACTCCACGGATTCCTCCGCGGTCAGAGCGGACGAACCTTGCCGCCACCGAATCCGTCTCGCTTCGACAAGTTGCTCTCCCTGCACTAAACGAGCTCCCTCCGAAAGTACAAGGCTTTCCTCGCGTTGGTGCAAATGCAAAAACCCACTTTGGAAGACCGCTTGCTGTCCCGCCCTCCCGGCCTTTCCCGTGACCGGGCCCGGAATCTCCAGTTCACCCGCCTGCCACCGATAGAGAACGAGCGGACCCTCGGCTGAAAGGCGTTCCTCCCCCGTAACCACTTCCAGCGCCGCCGAATCGTCCGCTGCCGCCGAAACCTCCAGCTCACGCTCGAGAAAACGAAAACGCGCCGTTTCTCCCCGGAGCCGGGTGGTCTCATCTTCCGAACGGCTGGTGAGAAGGACCGCTCCCTCCTGAATCAGTCGACTTAATGCCCCGTCTTCAATCCACCCCTCAAGCCGATTCGAAACGGAAGTGAAAGACTGTTCGCCCTCAACCCAGTCCCACTCCACATCCCCCGTTCCAAGGGCGCGCTCCGGGCGCCCAGTGGAGAAATCCAGCCGTCCCGCGTCCGCTTTCGCCCTTCCTCGCTCCCTTCCGTCGCCACTTTCCGTGACGACGGTGAACGTCTCGGGAACCTCCACCTGCCGTGGTAA
>JAPXNP010000325.1:431-3280 GCA_033811955.1 Acidobacteriota bacterium | reverse complement strand
CCCTTTCCGGGCTCCTTTGAGATGTTTCCCCGTCCTGCAAGAACTATGTCCCGATAGATAGGCGGTATTATAGCGACCGAGCCGAGAAGCGAAATGCGTGGGATTTGGTTGGAGGACAGGAGACTTCATTGGCGTACGGATCTCGAGCGGCCGGCGCCCGGTGAGAACGAAGTCTTGGTCCGCGTGGTAATGGCCGGGGTCTGCAACACTGATCTGGAACTGCTGCGCGGTTACTCCGGTTTCGAGGGTGTCCCCGGGCACGAATTTGTCGGAGTGGTAGCCTCCTCCACCGACGCCGGTCCGCCGCTGGGAACCCGCGTGGTGGGAGAAATCAACACCGGCTGTGATTGCTGCGTCTATTGTCTGACCGGCCGGCGACGGCATTGTCCGAATCGTTCGGTGTTGGGGATCTCCGGCCGGAACGGCGCCTTTACGGAGTACTTGCAGTTACCAAGGGAAAACCTGCATCAGATAGCGGATCACGTTTCTGATCCCAAAGCCACCTTTGCCGAACCGCTGGCGGCGGCTTACCGCATTCTGGAGCAAGCTTTCGTGGGACCGGGGGAGCGGGTGCTGCTGATGGGGGCGGGAAAGCTCGGCCAGTTGATCGCGCGAGTCCTTCTCCTCGCCGGCTGTGAATTGGTGGTGCTTGCCCGCCACCGCAGACAACAGGAGCTTTTGGAGCGGCTCGGCGTGTCGGTGGAAACAGATCCTCAGCTCGATTGGAGAAAGAGCTTCGACACCGTCATCGAGGCCACGGGCAATGCTGAGGCTTTGGCGTCAGCCTTGGAATTCGTCCACCCCGAGGGCCGGATCATCGTGAAAAGCACGTACGCGGATCGAGTGAATTTCGATCTCTCCCGCGCGGTGGTGGACGAGGTCGAGATACTGGGATCCCGCTGCGGGCCTTTCCCGCCCGCCGTTCGAGCCTTGGAGCTGGAGCTGATCGATCCTTCGGACCTGGTGGAAGCCGTGTATCCATTGGAGGAGTATGAAAAGGCCTTCGAACGGGCCGCTCGCCCGGGAGCGTTGAAAGTACTGTTGCAGATCGGAGACGGATAGCGTCCGAAGGTGGGTCGTCCGGCAGTCCGGGACCGGTCTTGTAGGGACCGAATGGTTGGATGGAAAACACAAATGACACTCTACCTGGGGAATCAACCGCTAAGAGCCCTGCTGTTCGACTTTGACGGGACATTGGTCGATACGTCGGATTCCATCGTCGAGAGCTTTGTAGAGACGTTTCGTCTGGCAGGCCTTCCCGTTCCCGGACCGGAGTCCGTTCGGCGACTGATCGGGTACCCTTTGCGGGAGGCTTTCGCCCGCCTTGCTCCCCGCGGACCCGTCGACCACTTGGTGGAAATCTATCGGCATGAGTTTTGGGAGCGCTCCCGCAACGGTGCGCGCCTGTTTCCCGGGGCGCGAACATTACTGGAGTTTGCCGCCACCCATGGGCGGGTCGGCATCGTCAGTTCCCGTTCTCACCGAGGGGTGGTTGATCTCCTGGAGTTCTTCGATTTAGAAAGGTACGTCTCGATCATCGTGGCGGCGGACGACGTGGCCGAGCCGAAACCTTCTGCGCTGCCCGTTTTGGAAGCTTTGCGATGTCTAGAAGTGAAACCGACGTTCGCCGTCATGATTGGCGACACGCCTCTCGATATGGCGGCGGGGCGGTCTGCCGGAGTGCTGCCCCTTGGTGTTCTGACCGGAAGCTATCCGGCGGAAGAGCTGGTCGGAGCCGGAGCGCACTTGGTATACCCGAACCTGAGGACGTTGCAGGCAGACCTTCGCGAAATACCTAGCTCAAGCGCACGGTGAAATCCAAGGCGTCTAGGGTCTGATGAACCCGACGGAGGTCCTCCGGCGACCAGGGCCCTTGTCTACCACCTCGCCCCACCACGGCCCGCATCATGGACGAGTTGGTCTCCAGCCGACGTTGGGAGAGATCGACCTCCACCCAATGTTGCGTCTGACGCGGGAGGGGTTCCGAACGGAGCTGAAGCGTGTAGCCGAGCAACCGCAAAACAGCCGTCTTCCAGTCATCCGCCGCCATGACGTCGTCGAGAAACTGCAGCAATATCACGCTGATCCAACCCTGCTGAGGAAATTCCAGGCAGAACCAGGTATCGTCGATCCGAATGCTGAGGGATCCGGAATCATTCTTCAGCATCCTTCCAGTTTACCGTTGAACCGGGGGCTGCAAGACCTCCCCGGTTCCAACAGTGCGAAACTCGCCCAATCGAACTTCCGCCGAAGGTTGCACCGTCTCCATCCAACGGATTGAGGAGTGAACTGAATCTGAAGTGAGTTTACCTCCCAGGACAAGCTCAGCGGCGGCAGAATCGATTTGATGGGAACGCCCCGGAGTAAACTGGGAGCTCTCCTTAGGGAGCGACACGCAGGACACTCCGGAACTGCAGGAAGAATCCAAAAGGCCGGCGGGGGGCTACCTCATTGACACCGTGGCACCACAATGACCGGATCTCTCCCCGGCGAAAACTCGATAAGACTTGTCACAGGGATTTCCGGGTAGGTCCGAAGCGAACTGACGGAGCGCGCCGGCCTTCATACCGGAGGGAATCGGGCGAAAAGCTACGGCCGGAAACGGTCTCAGGAACCAGGGATCGGAGGAATCACCTTGTCACCGAACGTAACGGCAAGTACCGCCAAATACACGGGAACATAGGAAGATCCCCAGGCGGTCTTTCCGCTACTAACTCAATCAAAACAGTTCATTCCAAGCACCAGGTCGAAATCCACGGCAACTTCGCCTGGTTACGCCGTAGCCGATACACGGCATCCGGTCCCCGCCACACGGAAGGGGGCTCTGTTATGCCTCTCCTCGAGTCGGC
>JAPXNP010000325.1:0-421 GCA_033811955.1 Acidobacteriota bacterium | reverse complement strand
CGAAAAGCTACGGCCGGAAACGGTCTCAGGAACCAGGGATCGGAGGAATCACCTTGTCAGCGAAGGTAGCGGCAAGTATCTTCAAGTACATTTGGGAACATGGTAAAATTCCCCGGCCGTTTTTCCTCAACTAACTCAGTCAAAACAGTTCATTCCAAGCGGCAGATCAAAATTCACGGTAACCTCGCCTGGTTACGCCGTAGCCGATACGCGGCATCCGTTCCCCGGCACACGGAAGGGCGCTCTCTCATGTCTCCCCTCGAGTTCGTATCGCTTTCACCGCCCAAGCAGGCATTGGCCCCGCATGAGCGACTGCGAATATACTTGTAAGCCTGCAGTTTCGGTAAGAACAAGGAGCCCAATGAACGGCATAACTGCCCATGCACTCTCTTTCACTTACGGTGACCGAGTCGCCTTACAG
>JAPXNP010000324.1:0-3281 GCA_033811955.1 Acidobacteriota bacterium | reverse complement strand
TCCAAAACGACGGGAAGGCTGTCGTATTGTCGCGCAAACTCCACGGATTCCTTCATCTGATCTCGGCGGGTAATCTTCATGCTGGGGATTCCGTATGCCTCCGCCAGTTTGCAGAAGTCCGGCGTGTTCATCATCGAGGCGCTGTACCGGTTTTCGTAAAAGAACTCCTGCCACTGACGCACCATTCCCAGAAAGTTGTTGTTAATGACGGCAATGCGGATGGGGACGCGTTGCTCCACGGCTGTGGCCAGTTCGTGCAAAGTCATCTGGAAGCCTCCGTCCCCGACGATAGCCCAAACCTCCTCACCCGGCCGTCCCAAAGCGGCTCCGACGGCGGCCGGCAATCCGAAACCCATGGTGCCCAAGCCGCCGCTGGTGATCAGGGTGCGGGGCCGGTCGTGGAGAAAGTACTGAGCTTCCCACATTTGATGCTGGCCCACGTCGGTGACCACGATGCAGTCTCCGCCGGTGTACTTCCAAAGATCCCGGATCACGTGAGCCGCGTAAAGTTTGCCGTCGTCCGGCATATTGTAGATATCACGGGAACGTTGGTCCTCCTCCCAACCTCGGATCGTCTGGATCCACTCCCGCGTGTCCAGCTGCTCGGCGACCGCCAAAAACTGGGTCAGCACCTGTTTGAGATCTCCCACAATGCCGACGTCGACCAAGACATTCTTGTTGATTTCGGAGGCGTCGATGTCGACATGGATTTTCCGTGAACGCGGAGAATACGTCTTCAAGTCCCCGGTGACGCGATCGTCGAACCGCATGCCCAGAGCAATCAGCAGGTCCGCCTCCTGGATCGCCAGGTTGACGTGGGCCTCCCCGTGCATTCCCATCATTCCGAGGCACAAAGCGTGAGACTCCGGCATGGCACCTTTGCCCAGAAGCGTCAGGGCCACGGGAATCCCCGTTCGCTCTACAAACCGCCGCAGCTCTTCTTCGGCTTCCGAAAGGAGGATGCCGTGACCCGCCAGAATCAACGGACGACGTGAAGCCCGCAAGAACTCCGAAACTTGCTCGAGCTGTGCTTCGGTCGCTCCGAGGAGGGGACGTTCGTTCGGCAGACGGATGGGACCCTCGGGATAGACGAATTCGGTCTCGGCCGCCTGAACGTCTTTAGGTAGATCGATGAGCACGGGTCCGGGACGACCGGACCGAGCGATATGAAAAGCCTCCCGGATGGTGTATGCGAGTTCACCTACATCGGTGACGAGGTAATTGTGCTTGGTGATGGGTAACGTGATGCCGGTGATGTCCACTTCTTGAAAGGCGTCTGTACCGATTACCGAGGTCGCCACCTGACCTGTGATGAACACGACCGGGGACGAGTCCAACATGGCGGTGGCGATCCCCGTGACGAGGTTGGTTGCTCCGGGGCCGCTGGTAGCAATCGCCACTCCGACCTTTCCGGTGGCTCGGGCGTAGCCGTCCGCCATGTGGGCCGCGCCTTGTTCGTGCCGGACCAACACATGCCGGATTTGCGGATACTTGGTCATGGCGTCGTAGGCAGGAAGAATCGCCCCACCCGGGTACCCGAAAACCACGTCCACTCCTTCCCGGATCAGGGATTCCCAAAGTATTTCGGCTCCTGTCAATTTCATGATTTCTATCTCCTCCAAACAACATTAGGTCTCGGCGGCCGCCGCCAAGGACCGTCGCCATTCTCAGTCGGGAAGCACGGCTCCGGTGTTGGCACTGCTGACAAGCCGGGCGTAACGCCGCAGCCAACGGCTTTCTATCTTCGCTTCGAACGGAGGTAAAGCCGCCAGCCGCCGCTGAATCTCATCGGAGCTCAGCTCCAGATCAAGCCGGTTTGCGTCCAGATCGATGCTGATGGGATCACCGTTGCGCACCGCGGCAATCGGTCCCCGAGCCGCCGCTTCCGGACTGACGTGCCCGATGCACATACCTCGGGTTCCGCCCGAGAAACGACCGTCGGTGACGAGTGCGACCGATTGGCCCAGTCCCATCCCTTGGATCTGTGCGGTGGGACCGAGCATCTCTTGCATTCCGGGTCCACCCCGAGGACCTTCGTAGCGGATGATGAGTACGTCGCCCGGCTGCACCTCTCCGGCCAAAATGCCTTGCGCCGCCTCCTCCTCGCTCTCATAGACGCGTGCCGGACCTCGGTGCTTGCGGGGGCCGGCGACGGCCGCCAACTTGATGACGGCTCCTTCCGGCGCCAAGGTTCCATAAAGGATCGCAAGGCCGCCCTTGGAAGAATAAGCGTTGTCCCGACGGCGAATTACCCGCTCGTCTCGGATCTCTGCATCCGCAAGGTTCTCCCGAAGAGTTCGGCCGGTAACCGTCGGGCGATCCAGGTGGAGCACATCGGGATCGCGACTGATCTCCTTAAGAATCGCGGGAACACCGCCGGCTTGATGGACGTCCTCCATGTGCCACTCCCCGGCGGGACTGACCTTGCAAAGGTGAGGAATGCGTTGAGCCACCTCGTTGATGCGACTCAAGGGGTACTCGATCCCTGCTTCAAATGCCGCCGCCAGCGTGTGGAGCACCGTGTTGGTGGAGCCGCCCATGGCCATATCCAGTGCGAACGCATCGTCGACGGCTTCCCGAGTGACGATTTTCCGGGGGGTGAGGTCAAGGCGAATCAGTTCCAAAATCAAGGATGCGGCGCGACGCGCGAGAGCATAACGTTCCTCGGTCTCGGCCAAGGCGGTGCCGTTAAACGGTAACGCGAGGCCGATAGCCTCCAGCAGACAGTTCATGCTGTTGGCCGTGAACATGCCCGAGCAGGAACCGCACGAGGGACAGCTACAGTCTTCCAGGAGCTTCAACTCTTTGTCATCAATCTTTCCGGCTTTGTACGCCCCTACGGCTTCGAAGACACTGATCAGGTCGACCGCCCGCCCGTCGGGAGTATGGCCGGCCGCCATGGGTCCCCCGCTGACGAAAATTGTGGGAACATCCACGCGGAGAGCGCCCATCAACATGCCGGGTACGATCTTGTCGCAATTGGGAATACAAATCATACCGTCGAATGCGTGGGCGTTGACTACCGTCTCAACCGAGTCGGCGATCAGTTCGCGGCTTGGCAACGAGTAGTTCATGCCGATGTGACCCATGGCGATGCCGTCGTCTACGCCGATCGTATTGAATTCGAACGGAACGCCTCCCGCCTCTCGTACGGCCTGCTTGATGAAGGCACCGAACCGCTGCAGGTGCACATGCCCGGGGATAATGTCGATGTAGCTGTTGCAAATCGCGATAAAAGGCTTCTGGAGATCGGCGTCGGTAACGCCCGTAGCCTTCAAGAG
>JAPXNP010000323.1:0-3286 GCA_033811955.1 Acidobacteriota bacterium | reverse complement strand
GAGCCCGGTTGAAGATTCGGACTCGATCAAACGCCGCGTTGGAAAGATATCCCGGGTGTTCCTGTCCGATCAGATCGGCTTGGCGCCCCAGATTCACCGGAAACCGGGTGGGCCGGATCACCTCCGTACACGGCCGAGACGCCGCTTCTTCCCCGTCGAGATAGAGCCGCAGACGCTCACCGTCGTAGACACCGGCTACATGGTGCCAACGCTGGTACCAGTCGGGGGGCAGCTTCGTTTCAACCCTCGCCGACTCCTCTTTACCCACGAAAAAGCGCAGCTCTTCAGCCGAGGTCTGGACCAAGCCGAAGCCTTCCGACCCGTTGTTGAGCCACCAGCCGTGTCCGTTCCAGAATCGAGGATAGACCCACAGATCAACCGTAAAGTTCTCCCTCAGCTCATCGACGGACGGATCCCGGTAGGCCTCGACCCACCCGTCATGGCCGTTGAGGCTGACGGCGGAACCGAATCGTCCGATGCCCAGCTCGGCCGGGCCCAGGAGGGCGCCGGCGTTCCCCCGCGGAGAGCTGTCGGGGGTCAGAAGAACCGGCCGGCTTATCCCCGGACTGACCCAGTCCCAGATGGCTCCACCGGTCAAACGGGGGTAGCGACGTATCAGCCTCCAGTATTCGTCCGATCCGCCCAGGCCGTTGCCTGTCGCGGCGATGTATTCGTCCATAAAGGACGGTCGTGGATCCTCCTCGGGAGGCACCTTACCGATCAGCTCCAAAACGCGCGGAGTCGGATAACGAGGCCCTACCACCGTTTCGCAAGCAGGAGGCCGAAACGCAGCGGGGTTGTCACCGGTGTTGTCGTCATTCCCCCCGTACATCCAGCCTGGCCGCGTCGGATCCAGCCGCCGGCCTTCTTCAATGACCGCACAGATATTGTCGCCGGTTCCGCTTTCGTTCCCTGCGCTCCAAACAACGATACTTGGATGGTTCCGATCCCGCAAAACCATTCTCCGGACACGATTCAAATAGGCCTCACGCCAATTCGGATCCCGCGCCAAGTATTCGGTGGCATGGGCCTCGTCGTTGGTTTCGTCGATGACGTACATCCCAATTTGGTCCGCCAGGTTTAGAAACGCTACCGGAGGAGGATAATGCGACGTCCTTACCAGGTTGATGTTGAACTGCTTCATTAGGTGTAGGTCGCGTCGAAGAGTCTCTACATCCACGGCTCTCCCCAGTCGAGGATGGTGCATATGGCTGTTGACACCGTTGAATTTGACGGGCCTGCCGTTGATCAAGATCTGTTGCCGTCGGATTTCCACTTCCCGAAAACCGATGTTGGTCGCGACATATTCCCGCGTGGGTCCTTCCTCCGATTCCAGGGAAAGAACGAGTCGGTATAGGTCCGGTTTTTCCGCGCTCCACAGCCGCGGCCGGTCAACCGTTGTGACGATTTCGAGCCGCTTCTGTTCGCCGGGAGCGATCTGGACGACGTCCCCGCTCAACCACCGTCCCGCCGGCTGAAACCCGTCGTACAGTTGGAGTTGGAGCCGTCCCCGCCAAGCCGAATCACTCCCGTTCAGCACGTCCCCTTGAACCCGAAGCGTCGCATCGACGTACCGTTCGTCCAGGTCAGTGGTGACGAAGAAGTCGAGAATATGCACCGGGTCCCGCGAAACCAGGAAGACATCCCGGTGGATTCCGGCCAAGCGCCACATATCCTGGTCTTCCAGATAGGACCCGTCGGACCATCGCAACACCTGAACCGCCAAGAGGTTTTCGCCCGACTTCACGAACTCGGTCACATCGAACTCCGCCGGTTCCATCCCTCCTTCTTGGTAACCCACGTACCGTCCGTTCAACCATACCCTCGCCGCCGACTTGACGCCTTCGAAGTGCAGGTAAACCGGCCGTCCCTCCCACGCGACCGGCACAGAGAAGTACCGTCGATAGCTGCCCACCGGATTGAAATCACTGGGAGGATGAGGCGGTTGTGCGGGAAACGGATGTGCAATATTCCGGAACTTGGCGTAGCCAAACCCCTCCATCTGCCAGCTGGAGGGTACCCGGATCCAAGACCAGTCTTCCGCCGGGAAATCCGGCCGAAAGAACTCAGCCGGTGCTTTTTCAGGAGACTCCGCCCAGTGGAATCGCCACCGACCGTTAAGGCTGAGGTAAAAGGCTGAAGAATCGACCCTCCCCTTTACAGCTTCATCCAGGCCGTCAAACGGAACGAAAAAAGCATGGGGGGCCGTTTGTCCTTCTGCAAAGAGGGTGGGATCCTCCCAGAGGGTGGGATCCTCCCAGGGACGAAGCTCCGTCGCAGCGAAGCCGGAACACCCCACACACCACCAAAGTGAACCGACACAGAAAAGAGATCCGAATCGCATAGGACCCGAATACCACAGCCGGCTCGCCAAGAAAACAGCAGGCAGAACGGTGACGTCTCACTCTTTTGAGCTCGGAGAAATCCAGCGAAGAAGAATCAGCACGAATCCACCCATCAGAGAGCCGAAAAGAGCGCCGAAACCGATGCCGAATGTGAGGTGACCGAGAATGTGCCCCAGATAACCGCCTCTTCCCGGCGGAGTAAACCTGGGGATGGAGTAAATGTTTTCCCAGCCGCTGAACCAGGTAACGAAGATCGCAGCCGACACCAGCAACTCCGACCATGCCACCAGGAGGAAAGCGGTCACAACCACGGCGGGAAACCCACCCAGGCGTCGGAAGTGGATGACGCAGGCCGCAATGACGACGCAGAAGGGAACCACCGCACTGACGCTCAGAGATCGAAGCACCCAGCGGGGAACATCCTCCACCATTCCAGCAACCAAGCGCAGCAGCCATACCGCGGTGATGATCGCGAAAAACGGTGCCATTTCCCGTACCAGGCACCGTATCCCCACCGGTCCGGTCGAACCCTCGACCATAATCTCACCTCCCGCCTGTTCTTTACTCGGAGTGTTCATCTCGATCTCCACAACTCCACGTAACTCCCCCCGGTCGCCGAGAACCCTCGTTATCGCCGCGTCTCAGCCTACACCGGAACCTGGATTTGCCGACGGACCACCTCTTTGGAGAGCCGCCAGATCGCGCACCCGAATCAACATCAAGGTCATGTCGTCTGAAGGAGGTTTCCCACTCCAAGCGCGAACACTCTGCAGGATCACTTGCTGGATCTCTTGCAAGGACCGACGACGGTTCTCGAGCAGAAGCCCTTTCAACCTCTCGACACCGAATTCCTCCTGCTGAGCATTCATGCTTTCGGTGATACCGTCCGAATAAAGTGCCAGAAGGGATCCTTCCCGTAGTTCCAGCGAGCCGGCGCTATA
>JAPXNP010000322.1:0-3287 GCA_033811955.1 Acidobacteriota bacterium | reverse complement strand
TCGGAAAGAATCTCGGCGGCTTGGTTGTACAACTCGTTGTCTAACAAAATCAGGCCGAGCACGGCCTTCTCCGCTTCGGCGGAATGAGGTAAGGATCGATCGAGGACAAAGGCTTCCTGACTCATGGAAGGGCCATTATAGTACCCCCTTTCTTCTACGGTGAGGCCCACGCCGACCTTCCGTAAATCTGTAATTTGTTGATTCTTAAGGACCCTCGTCGATCGCTCAAGGAAACATCAGAGCCGGCCGGATAGGGGAAATTATCAGGTCGGAGTGCGGGACCGGGGTCCTCTTTGGAATGCCGAAAAACCCGTGACGGTAAAGGCGGCAGCTGCTTGGCGTTTTCGAACAGGATTATCTCTTTCCGCTTGATCCACGCGCTCCCCGATCTTATGAAATTCCCGAGTTGGCAGAACGAGCGACAAGCAACACTACAACAATCGGGAAAGGAGGTGTCCCCATGTATCCTGATCGGTCCGAAGCGGTTCCCGCCCTGCGCGATCTTCAGGAGACGGTAAACCGCATGTTCGAGCAAACGTTGGGTGATGTTTTCGGTGCCGGTCCGGCTCGACCCTCGGTGCGGGTTCCATTTACCGACGTCTATGAGACGGCCGATAAGCTGATCCTCGAAATGGAACTGCCGGGCGTGCAGAAGGACGCGGTCTCCATCTCGTTCGACAACGGTCTATTGACGGTGACGGGTGAACGGAAGGTTCCCGAGACCAAGGATCGCACCTATTACCGGTCCGAACGATGGTATGGGCGATTCGAAAGGAGCTTCCGCCTGCCGGCCTCGGTGAATCCGGAGCAAATCGAGGCCCGGCTGGAGCAAGGAATCCTGTGCATTTCCATACCGAAGAGGGAAGAAGCCAAAACGCGTCAGATTCCGGTGACGGTCGGTTGACAACCGAGGTGAGGCCCCGGGGGCATGGGAACCGCCGAGGACCTTCGCTCAGGAGCATGCGGGCTCCGTTGAACAACGCTCGCGGCGGCTTGCCCGGCGAAGAGCCCCCGGGGCACGCGGACAGGAATAGGTCCGATGCAGCGCGGCGTGGCCACACCATCGGCCGGGTTCCGAGCACATCCGGGCGGTGGGGAATCGATCCGGCTCCGCGTTACGGCCGGAAGCCGAGTCGAGGCGGATTGCGCCCACTCTACGAGGTTTCCCGAAAGACCGGGCGACTAATCAAGACTCGGAAGAGCCGGGTACCGCCGTACCCTGCAAACGCTGAATCCCAGCGACCTTAGCGTCCAGATCCTCAACGACCCTATCGCTGTCCTCACCCCGTACCAAGACGCTCGATTCATCGCCTTCGGACTGCGGCACGACGGAAACAAGCAGACGGGCCTCTACTTCCGTGTGCGGTCGGACTTCCACCTGATAGTTGCCGATCTGTTTGATGGGATGATCCAGCAGAATCTTGCGCCGGTCCAATGTGATTCCCTTTGTCGCCAGAACCTCGGCCAAATCTTTCGCTGTGACGGATCCAAAGAGAACTCCCGTTTCGCCGGCCCTACGACCAATCACCAGATGGAGCTGACTAAGTTCTCCAGCCAGAATTTCGGCCGCTTCACGATCCTTCGCTTCCCTCTTTGCAAAAGCCACCCGCTGCTGTTCCACCATCTTGACGTTTCCTGGCGTGGCCAGAACCGCCAAACCACGAGGAATCAAGTAGTTCCGAGCAAAACCCGGCGCCACATTCACCACCTGTCCCCGCCGCCCCAGCTGGAACACATCTTCCGTCAGAATCACTTGCATCGCTGCCTCCTCAGAGGGAATTCTCCTACCGCCGCACGAAAGGTAGCAGGGCCAGATGTCGAGCCCGCTTGATGGCGATCGTAACTCTTCGCTGGCACGGAGCACAGTTTCCGGAGGTCCTACGCGGGATAATCTTCCCGCTCTCCGTGATGAACTGGCTCAGAAACTTCACGTCCTTATAGTCGATCACCGTTCGGCTGGCACAGGATTTACAGTACTTCTTTCTTCTTCTCACCATAGTCTCCTACTCCCGGCCGGCATCCGCCGATTCCGTAGCCTCTTCGGATTCCTCTCTTTCCTCGTCCCCAAGCTCCGAAGCTCCCGTTTCTTCCGAGAAGGACTCGACATCCGCAGAAACCGGTTCCCGGCTCTTCTCGCTGCTTGCCGCATGGACTCTCTCCGTCATGCGTGCACGAAGGCGAGACCGTTGCCGTGCTTCCCGCTTCTCTTCCAGCTTGCGGGCCCTTTTCAGATCTTCATCAACCCGAATGGAAAGGAAACGAATTACCAAGTCACTGACCTTAAACCTCCGCTCCAGCTCGGCCACCGCATCAGCGCTCGGCTCTTCGATGGTGAGAATCACATAGTAGCCTTCGGTGTGCTTCTTAATCGGATATGCCAGCTGCCGCTTACCCCACTGATCGACGCTGACGACTTGGGCCCCCACGGCTTCCGCAGCAGTTACGTAAGACGCCACCTGCTGCTCGACCTCTTCTTCGGTCAGCGTAGGAGCGAGGATGAAAACGACTTCGTATCTCCTCATGGTCCTGTTTCTCCCAACGTAAAAGCATTTAGTTTAGCACGCTCCGAGTAGAGGGGCTCCCCGGAGCCCCCACCACTCTCGGGCAGTAACACTTCAGTGCTCGTCAACCCACCAACAACGGTGCAATCACCAGCGAAACAATCGACATCAGCTTGATCAGGATATTCATCGAGGGACCACTGGTATCCTTGAACGGATCTCCCACCGTATCGCCGACGACTGCCGCCTTGTGGGCGTCTGAACCCTTACCTCCCAAGTACCCCTTTTCAATCAATTTCTTCGCGTTGTCCCAGGCGCCGCCGGCGTTGGCCATGAACAGGGCCATCAGGACTCCGGTAACGGTCGCTCCGGCCAGCATGCCGCCCAAAGCTTCGGGGCCCAAAGCAAATCCAACAACAATTGGTGCGGCAACGGCGAGAAGACCGGGAAGGACCATCTCGCGCAAGGCGGCCCGCGTCGAAATGTCTACACACCGGGCGGTGTCAGGCTTCGCTTTTCCTTCCATAAGGCCCGGAATCTCCCGGAACTGCCGGCGCACCTCTTCGACCATCTTGAACGCGGCACGCCCCACCGAGGACATGGTCAAATCAGCGATCAGAAAGGGGAGAACACCGCCTATAAGGAGGCCTACTACAACGGTTGGATTGACCAGGTTAATGGCCGGGAGACCCACAGTCTTGGAATAAGCCGAATACAGGGCCAGAGCGGTCAGAGCGGCCGATCCGATGGCGAAACCCTTACCCATGGCGGCTGTCGTGTTGCCCA
>JAPXNP010000321.1:0-3288 GCA_033811955.1 Acidobacteriota bacterium | reverse complement strand
ATACACGGGAACATAGGAAGACCCCGGGGCGGTCTTTCCGCTACTAACTCAATCAAAACAGTTCATTCCAAGCACCAGGTCGAAATCCACCGCAACTTCGCCTGGTTATGCCGTACTCAATACACGGCGTCCGGTCCCCGGCACACGGAAGGGGGCTCCGTTATGCCTATCCTCGAGTCGGCAGCGCTTTCAGCACCCAAGCAGGCATTAGCCCCGCATGAGCGACTGCGAATATACTTGTAAGTCTGCAGTTTCGGTAAGAACAAGGAGCCCAATGAACGGCATAACTGCCCATGCACTCTCTTTCACTTACGGTGACCGAGTCGCCTTACAGAACGTTTCGTTTTCCATCCCGGCCGGGACGTTTGCCGGCGTGTTGGGCCCGAACGGAGGAGGCAAGACCACCCTGTTCCGGATCCTCTCCACCGCGGTGAGACCTTCGGCCGGACGGGCTTCGATCGCCGGAAAAGACGTAGTCCGGGAAGAGGATTCGGTTCGCCGTTCGATCGGAGTGGTCTTCCAGTCTTCCACGTCAGACCGCGAGTTGACGGTCCGGGAGAACTTGGTACATCAAGGTCATCTCTACGGGCTCTATGGAACGCATCTAAAGTCCCGGATCCGGACAGTCGCCGAATATTTGGGCGTCAAAGACCACCTCGACCGGCGGGTCGGAACTCTGTCGGGCGGCTTCCGCCGGCGGGTCGACTTAGCCCGGGCACTCCTGCACGATCCTCAGGTACTGCTCCTCGATGAGCCTACCGCCGGTCTGGATCCCGGAATCCGGAGCGAGTTCTGGACCTTTTTGTATCAACTGAACCGCTCGCGCCGGCTCACCGCGTTGTTCACCACCCATATCCTGGACGAGGCGGAGCGGGCGGATCACTTGATTCTCCTGGCGGAGGGGAAAGTCGTCTGCCAGGGCGGCCCGACCGACCTTAAGCGACGTGTCGGCCCGGAAATCCTTGTCCTGCGAACTTCCGATCCGCAACGATTGCAGGAAGAATTGCGCCGGCTTTATCGTCTCGAAGCTATGGTGGTCGCCGGGACGGTGCGGGTGGACCATCCTCATGCCCATGACCTGGTCGCCGAGTTGGTGCACGAGTTCTCGGAGATAATCCAGTCGGCCACCGTGGCCCAGCCGACCCTTGAAGACGTTTTCATCCGAGAGACGGGCAGCACGCTGGAAGGCGACAGAACTCGACACCCGGACGAGGGGTATTCCCAAGGGGCTGAAAGATACAACTAATCAGTCACCTTCCGCCGATCGATTTCCCTTCCCGACCTCTCCGCTTCCCCAAAAATCCATGGTCTTGGCGGTAAGCCGCACCGGCACTTGTTGTCCGGCCAAACGATGGTAACGACTCGCCCAATACACCAACGGTCCTCTCTCACCCAGCAGTGGACCGGGCTCCACCTCCGCCACTTGGCAGATGACCACCAGGTGATCCCCCGCCGGGTACCAAACTTCGGGGAGGCATCGCATTCGGCCAAGGCTCTTCGCCAAGAAAGGAGGGTCGGTGGTTCCTTCCTCGTACCATCCGGAATCTTCACTCCGGTCACTTCCCCCCGTGGCAAAGTGATCCGATAAAGTCGTCTGGTTCTCCGCCAGAATCTGCACTCCCACCACCGGTGCTCCAAGAAAGGTTTCCAGCCCGCTCAGACGGCGGCTCAAACAGAATAGAATCAGCGGAGGTTCAAGGGAAACGGAAGTAAACGAACTGACGGTGACTCCGTAAGTCTCTCCCGTAGGAGCCCGCACCGTCACGACCGCGACTCCTGTGGCATACAACGCCACGATCCTTTTGAATTCGGTTTCGTTCATCGGTCGACTTCCCCCGGCGTGCCCACCACTGAAACTTGAATGCATTTATAATAAGCATTCGTATGTTATCAGAACCGGTCATCCAGCTCTGAGACGGAAATCGGAAAGACCTCCGCCGAATCTTTCGCCCTCTTTCAGCCCGGTGGTAGGAACTCCGTTCTCCAGCGCAAGGATCCGTGATCCGACCACGTCTCGCTTTTCGGGCACGGTTTGAAGTAGAGTAATGAACTGCGTCGGCCCCAATGAGCGGCGGACCTGCACTGAGGCAACAAAGAAAGGCTAGTATCAGACGGATTCTCCCAGCCGTAAGGGCCGGTTATGTTGGAAGTTCATCGCAAGGCTCAGCGCCGGCTTTTACGCACCGAGAACTCGGTGAGTTATTCCTATTTGCGCACTTTGGAGACCGGAGAATCTCAAGTTTTCGGTTCCCTTGCCCAAGTCGTCGAAACCTGGATCCGGACCGGCGATCTGGAGAGAAGATCCGACCGGTGGTTGCAGCATCTCTTCCTTCCCCTTCACGGCAGCGTCATTTTGCACCCGGCGGACGGTAACGCGAGAAGGTTGCAACCGGGAGAAGCGGCGGCCGTACTGCAGGCACCTGAAACGGTCCTTCGACTGGAAAGCGACGAGGAACCTTGCCGACTGCTGGAGATTGGCTTTGAGTTGAATGACGAAGCAACTCCGGAGGAAGCGTTTCCCTTGCCGGAGTTGCTTTTCCAGGTCAGGGATTTCCGAAAGCCGGAAAGATGGCCAGCCTGGTCGTGCATCCTGTCCGACAGGGGAGAAGGTGAAAGTCTGCAAGCGTTGTCCGACGCCACTGTGTCCCGATTGTTCGTCAGCGGGGGCGAGCACGTCCGATACGAGACGCTGTCGACTCACCGTCTCCTTCTCATCGTTTTGCGGGGGGCACTTCAAGCCGGATCGTTGCGTCTGCTTGAAGGCGACAGCCTGCGTTGTCTGGGCGAGGCGGAGCTCGAAATCGCCGTGCATCGTTCAGCCGACCTAGTACTTATCGAGTTGGGTTGAAGTTCCCGACGGACACCCAAGCTCAGCCGATTCGTCGGTAGGGCCGGCCACGGGCCGCCTGTTTCTGCACGAACCGCGAAGCTTTGTCATACTTCCATCTGATGACTGTCCGAGTACGATTCGCCCCGAGTCCGACCGGTCACCTTCACCTGGGTGGAGCCCGAACGGCTCTTTACAACTGGCTGTTCGCCCGCCGTGAAAAGGGTATCTTCATTCTTCGAATTGAAGATACCGATGTGCAGCGCTCCGACCAAAGAATGGTCGAGGGTATCCTGGCTGGTTTGCGATGGCTGGAACTGGAGTGGGATGAGGGCCCCTACTTCCAATCGGAGCGGCTGGAGCTGTACCGGGGGACGGCCGAGCGACTGGTGAACGAGGGGAAGGCTTATCGCGACTTCAGCCGGGCGGGGGATCCCCCCGAATCATACCGAAGCTTCCGC
>JAPXNP010000320.1:0-3297 GCA_033811955.1 Acidobacteriota bacterium | reverse complement strand
GGCGGTGGAGCTGTTGCGGACCCTGCAGCAGTACGCGGCTCAACGCGGAGTCCTGTTACCGACAACGGCGAACACTCCGTACGTGAATACAATCTCTCTTGACCGCCAACCCGCCTATCCGGGCAACCGGGAGCTGGAACGTCGTATCAAGAGTCTGATTCGCTGGAACGCCATGGCGACGGTGGTGCGGGCGAACAGCCTGGAGGACGGCATCGGAGGTCACATTTCGACCTTCGCCTCGGTCGCTACGCTCTACGAAGTGGCCTTCAACCACTTCTTACGTGGACCTGAGCACGAATCCGGCGGAGACGTCGTGTATTTTCAAGGACACGCCGCCCCGGGAAACTATGCCCGGGCGTTCTTGGAAGGTCGGCTTACGGTGCGGCAGCTGGAGAATTACCGGCGCGAATTGCAGCCGGGAGGCGGACTGTCGTCGTACCCTCATCCCTGGCTGATGCCGGACTTTTGGCAGTTTCCCACGGTATCCATGGGCCTCGGCCCCATTCAAGCTATCTATCAGGCTCGTTTCATGCGGTACTTGCAGAATCGAGGCCTGATTCCGCGGACGGATCGGAAAGTGTGGGCCTTCCTTGGGGACGGAGAGACCGACGAACCGGAGACCCTGGGATCGATAAGCCTGGCGGCCAGGGAGAGTCTGGACAACCTCATTTTCGTGATCAACTGCAATCTTCAGAGATTGGACGGACCGGTGCGGGGCAACGGCAAGATCATTCAGGAACTGGAGGCCGTTTTCCGCGGTGCGGGTTGGAATGTCATCAAAGTGATCTGGGGCGGCGAGTGGGACCATCTGCTGGAGAAGGATGAAACCGGGTTGCTGGTGAAGCGGATGGAGGAGGTGGTCGACGGACAATACCAGAAGTACAGCGTGGAAAGCGGGGCTTTCATCCGGCAGGACTTTTTTGGAAAGTATCCTGAATTGCTCAAGCTGGTTGAACACCTTTCAGACGAAGAGCTCCGGCGCTTGAAGCGGGGCGGCCACGACCCGGTGAAGGTGTACGCGGCCTATAAGGCGGCCGTGGAGCACCAGGGTTCGCCCACGGTGATCCTGGCGAAAACCATCAAAGGCTATGGTCTGGGCGAGGCCGGCGAAGGAAAGAACATCACTCACCAGCAGAAAAAGCTCAACGAGGAGGAGTTGAGGCGATTCCGCGACCGTTTCGGAATTCCCGTTTCGGATGACGAGGTCAAGGATGCACCGTTTTACCGCCCTCCCGAGGACAGCCCTGAAATCACGTACCTGAAGGAGCGGCGTCGCATTCTCGGCGGCTACCTACCCGTGCGAAGAGTGGGATCGGAACCGCTTAAGACTCCGGGCGAAGAACTGTTCACCGAGTTCTACGAAGGGACGAAGGGTCGGGAAGTCTCTACCACCATGGTGATGGTGAGAATTCTCGCCAAATTACTTCGGGACAAGACGATCGGGAAGCTGATCGTGCCGATTGTTCCCGACGAGGCGCGGACGTTCGGTTTGGAGGCGCTGTTTTCCTCCGCGGGAATTTATTCGAGCAAGGGCCAGTTGTACGAGCCGGTGGATGCCGGCGGTCTGATGTACTACAAGGAGTCGAAAACGGGGCAGATCTTGGAAGAAGGGATTACCGAGGCCGGCTCAATGAGCTCGTTCATCGCGGCCGGCACGGCGTATTCGGTCTACGGACTCAACACGATTCCCTTCTTTTTGTTCTATTCGATGTTCGGGTTCCAGCGGGTAGGTGATCTGATTTGGGCGGCGGCGGACATGCGGACGAAGGGGTTCCTTGTCGGCGGTACCGCCGGTCGGACGACGCTGGCGGGGGAGGGTCTGCAACACCAGGACGGTCATAGCCATCTCTTGGCCTACCCGCATCCGAATGTGTTGGCTTACGACCCGTCGTTCGCCTACGAAATCGCAGTCATCGTACGCGAAGGTCTTCGCCGGATGTACGAGAACCAGGAGGATGTTTTCTACTACCTCACGGTAGGCAACGAGAACTATCCGCAGCCGCCGATGCCGACGGGAGATCGGGAGGAGATCAAAGCGGGTATTCTGCGGGGTCTGTACCGTTTTTCCCCCGCCGAGCTCAAACAGAACGAGGTGAGGGTCGATTTGCTGGGCAGTGGTGCCATCATGAATGCCGTTTTGGAGGCCCGTGAATTACTACGGGAATTCCAGGTGGCGGCCGACGTGTGGAGTGTCACGAGTTACAAGCAGATCCATCGGTCATGCTTGGACACCGAACGCTGGAACTTGAGAAATCCCGATAAGAAGCCGCGGTGTTCCACGGTGGAAGAGGTTCTCGACGGCACTTCCGGGGTCTACGTGGCGGCTTCCGACTACATGAAGGCTTTACCGGAAAGTATCGCCAAATGGGTCCCGGGGCGCTTGATCTCCCTGGGCACGGACGGTTTCGGGCGGAGCGAAAGCCGCCGGGACTTGCGGGATTTCTTTGAGGTCGACGCCCGCCACATCGCGTACGCCGCAGTATACGGGCTGGTGCAGGAGCAGCGTCTGAAGAAGTCCGTACTCAGCGAAGCCGCCGGGAAGTGGGAGATCGATTCGGCGAAGCCGAACCCTTGGGAGGTTTGATTGACAGGTCACCGCCGTCAGGCTGTTGCGGCTGAAAAGAGCGGAGTGGGAAAGGATAAACGAGATGGCTAGCGAGGTCAGACTGCCGGAACTGGGCGAAAACGTGGAGGGCGGTGACGTAGTTTCCGTTCTGGTGCAGCCGGGAGACAAGATCACGGCGGATCAGGCGATCCTTGAGCTGGAGACCGACAAAGCAACCGTGGAAGTTCCTGCCGGGGCGAGTGGAACGATTCAGCGCGTGCTGGTCTCTCCGGGCGATCACGTGAAGGTCGGGCAGCCGGTGTTGGTGTTGGAGCCGGACACCGCAGCAACCGGAGGGGCGGCGCAGGAGGCCACGAAAGGAGAGCCGGCGTCTGAGCGACCTAAGGAGTCACAGCCGGCGAAGGAGCCTGTTGTCCAACCCTTGTCTCGGCCTGAGCCGGCGACCGAGGAAAGGCTGACGGCGGGCGGAGGGGAGAGTGACGTGGCCTTGCCGAGGGGAGCGGCAGGTTCCGCCGCAGTAGTGGATTTCCGGCTGCGAAAGACGGGGGCGGACAAACCCAGACCGGTTCCGGCTTCTCCGGCGGTACGCCGTTTCGCCCGGGAAATCGGGGTTGACATCAGCCGGGTCCAGGGTTCGGGTCCCAAGGGTCGGATCACGATAGAGGATGTAAAAGCGTATTCACGGTCGATTCGGACTCGGCCCGGCGGGGCCGCTCCGGCGAGGGTGGAAC
>JAPXNP010000319.1:0-3303 GCA_033811955.1 Acidobacteriota bacterium | reverse complement strand
CTGCTCCCAAACGAAGCGCCCGCTCACCTTCCTCGGGCAGTTCCAGGTTGGCGAAGAGGTCGACCCGGACCCCGTCCCTCGTGCGGCAAGGGCCCGGGCGCTCCACCGCACGTAAATGCGTCCGTCGAAGGATGTTCCTGGCCGACAACTCGACCTTCTCTCGGGACTCACCCACCCAGATCCTTCCTCCCTCGCCGTCGACTACGAGAAACGATCCCCTCGGACAGGTCCGCTCGGGATCACAAATACCGGACACAAGAGGAATTCCCAGGGATCGGGCGATGATTGCCAAATGGGAGGTATATCCGGCGTCCTGAGTCACCAAACCCTTGATCCGGTCGATTTCCAAGCGCGCCAATTCGGCCAAAGGAATCTTCGCGGCCACGAGCACCAGTTCCGGAGTGTCAGGTATCTCGTGCGTCATGGGCGGCAAAGAGGCCAGTTCAGCCGCAAGACGATCGATCACGTCTTGAAAATCGAAACGTCGTTCCTGGAAAAACTCGTCTTTGAGAGCATTGTAAGCCTCGTTCCAACGCTGGGCCACCCGCTGTAGCGCCGATTCGGCGGTCTCGTGCCACTCCCGGATTCGTTGCTCCACCTCTTGCTTCAACTCCCGATCGCCCAACATCACTAGGTGGGCTTCGATGACCCCCGCATGATCCGCTCCGAGCAAGGTGAGCAACTTGTCCCGATCCGCCTCGTACTGCCGCCGAACAGACTCTACGGCCTTCCCGAAACGTTCGAGTTCCGCTTCCACTTCGGATTTCGGGATGTGAAGGCGGATAAACGATGAGACTGGTGGTCCAACCGGTAACGACCATCCCGACCCCATGCCGGGGGCGAGTCCCCTTCCAAAGAAAACTTCAACCTTTGAAGCCGTCGTCACTGCTCCTCTCCAAAACGCTGTTCAAATAACGTCGTAACCGCTTCAGCGGCTTCTTCCTCATCGGCTCCTTGCGTCATGATTTTCAGCCGCGTCCCTTGGCGGGCGGCCAAAAGCAGGATCCCCAGAATGCTCTTGCCGTCGACCTCCTGACGCTCGTTGCAGCGCGACAGTTTTATGTCGGACTGGAACCGAGACGCGAGACGAACCAGGCGGGCCGCAGCACGGGCATGGAGGCCTCGTTGATTGCGGACTTCCACCACCCTCTCGATCATCACTCCCCAAGCAGCTCGCTGGCGATGGCGATGTGTCGCTGACCCTGCTCGCAAATTTGGCGGGACAACAAATTGACGCCCGCGGTAGCGTCCGCGTTCGCCAACTTGATGACCATCGGCAAATTCACCCCCGTCACCACTTCCACTCGATTCTTGGCCAGTAGCGGCAGGGACAGGTTGGAGGGCGAGCCTCCAAACATATCCGTCAAAACGATCACCCCGCTTCCGGCGTCGACCGATCGAACAGCTTCGGCGATACGTTCCCTGGACTCCTCCACATCGTCATTCCAGCCGATGGAGACGAAGGTGATGTGGGGAATGTCTCCCACAATAGTCCGCGCCGCCTCGAGTAACTCGGCTCCCAAGCGACCATGGGTGACGAGGACACCACCGATCCGAACAGGTTTACTCATCTCGGTGCACATCCCTATGAACCAACGACACTTCGTAACCTCGCCGCGCAAGCCGTCGGCCCAGCTCGCGGGCTACCACAACCGAACGATGCCGACCTCCCGTACAACCGATGCCGATTGTACAGTAAGCTTTGCCTTCATGCTGGAAACGGGGCAGCAGAAAGTCCAGAAGGGATTCCAGTCGGTCGACCGTCTCCCGGGACTCGGAGTTGCGCAGAACGAACTCTTCCACCTCCGAATCCTCCCCCGATTTGCTCCGCAGCTCGGAAACAAAGTGGGGATTCGGCAGAAAACGAACGTCAAAGACCAGATCGGCGTGATAAGGCAACCCGTTCTTGTACCCGAAGCTGACCAGCGACACATGGAACTTGCCGGACTCGTTGGTCTGAAACCGCTCGTAGATGAGGCGCCGCAGCTCATGCGGCGTTAGGTCGCTTGTATCAATGACCCAGTCGGACATGGCCTTGATCTCGGCCATCGATTCACGTTCGCGCCGAAAACCGTCGACGAGAGAGCCGTCCCTTGCCAAGGGATGAACGCGTCGAGTCTCGCTGTATCGCTGAGCCAGGACTCGGTCGACTGCGTCCAGAAAGACGACCTGGCAACTGAAAGGAAGTCGGCGTAGACGCCGAAACAGCTGGCGGAAGTCTTCCACCGTGTCCCCCGACCGCACGTCCACGACCACCGCCAGCCGCTTGATACGATCCTCCGAGGCCAGCATCATCTGCAAGAGACGAGGTACCAGGCGGGTCGGCAGATTGTCTACACAAAAGAAGCCGAGGTCCTCGAGCGCCTTGAAAGCCGTATGTTTACCGGAGCCGCTCATTCCGGTGATGATGACGATTTGCCGGTCATTTTCGTTGCCGGCCCGAGGTTCCACACTCCCGTCGCCGCTTTGCATTTCAACCAACGTCTTCCAGCTTTGCTTGCAGCTCCTTGAAGAAGTCGGCACTGGGCTGGTAACCCTGCTTCCGGAGGAGCTGAAGGCGAACCGCCACTTCGACGAGGGTCGCTGCATTGCGACCCGAGCCCACCGGCAGGGTGATCAACGGCACGGAGGTCTCCAGAATTTCCAGTTTCTTTTCTTCGAAGGTGAGGCGATCCAGTTCGTTCCAGTCCCGCCAGTGAAGCAATTCAATAGCGAGTTCCACGGGTTTCTGGTCCTCCACCGCCGAGATACCGAACAAATCGCGAACATTGATGATCCCCAAACCTCTTACTTCCATGTAAAACCGCATGCCCTCGGGTCCCGAGCCCACCAGCCGGTCTAGACCGAAACGCCGAATCACGATGAGATCATCGGCCACGAGCCGGTGTCCGCGCATGACGAGTTCCAGACCGCATTCACTTTTGCCGACACCCGAGTCGCCCGTGATCAATACTCCCAGCCCAAACACGTCTACTAGAACACCGTGGATGCCGGCGGTGGGGGACAGAGCCTCGTCCAGATACTCCGTGATCTCGTCAATGGCGCGAGGCGTGTCCACAGGCGTCAGTAGAATGGGAGTCGCAGAAGCCTTTGCCACGTCGATCATTTCCGTGGGAGGTTCGAACCCGCAGGTAAGCAACAAGCAGCACAGTCTTTTCGAGAAGGGAGCCTCGAGAGCCTTCCGTCGCATCTTCGGTTTCAGATCCCCGAGCAGCTTCGCTTCGGTTCTTCCGACCACTTGGATCCGACCGCTCCGCAGGTACTCCGTGTAACCGGCCAATGCCAGTCCCAGTCGCTGTACCC
>JAPXNP010000318.1:0-3313 GCA_033811955.1 Acidobacteriota bacterium | reverse complement strand
GATGGCCACCTCGAACCAGTCCTCTCCCAAACCCGAGATGGTGAGACTGATACCGTTGACGGTGACACTACCCTTGAGGACACAATACCGCCTCACTTCCGGCGGACAAGAAAACCGAAAGATCCAAGAATTTCCTTCTTCTCGAATCGACAATACCTCTCCGGTGGCATCCACGTGACCTTGCACCAAATGCCCGCCGAACACATCCCCGGGACCCACCGGCGGCTCCAAATTGACAAAGTCGCCCACCCGGCGCCGTCCCAAGTTGGTCTTTCGCAACGTCTCAGGCGTGGCCTCCACTTCGACCCAACCTTCTCCTCTTCGGGCCACGGTCAGGCACACCCCGTCAACCGCCACGCTCTGCCCCACTTGGAGTACTTCATCCAGAACCCCAGGGTCGAAGCAAAGGGTACTGCCGTCATCGTTTGTCCGGATTTCGGAAAGCCTCATCTTGGTCCGCACAATTCCCGTAAACATCAAGCCGACCTCCGCTCAGGGCGATTCCGGTCCCCACCACCGAGCGCCTTACGCAATTCCTTCAATTCCCAAGGCGACAACTTCCGCCAACGGCCCGGCTTCAAATCCCCAAGCTGGACGGGTCCCACGGCCACTCGCCTCAATCGCATCACTGGGTGCCCCACGGCCTCGAACATCCGGCGGATTTGGCGATTTCGCCCTTGCCGCAAAATCACTTCCAACCAAGTATTGTCGGCACTCTTCAGTCGGACGATCCGCTCCGCCGCAAGCTGTTCACCCCGGAGCCGAATGCCGCGCTGCAATCGGACGAGTACTTCCTCCGAAGGCCGTCCCTGCACCTTGACACGATAGACTTTGGAAAGCCTCCCCGCTTCCATGACGGCGCGGGCCAGCTTTCCGTCGTTGGTCAAAAGCACCAACCCTTCGCTTTGGAAATCCAGTCGCCCTACCGGAAAAAGCCGTTCGGACCGAGGAACGAAATCCAAAACGACGGGACGCCCCAAGGGATCCGAGGTGGTGCTCAGCACCCCCTGAGGTTTGTTAAGAGCGTAATAGACCTTCGGCTCGGCCTGAAGCAGCTTTCCGTCCACTTTAATGTGATCACGCCGCGCGTCGGCTCTCGCCCCTAGTTCCGTGACCACAGAACCGTTGACCGTAACCCGGCCGGTGGCTATCAGCTCCTCCGCCTTTCGCCGAGAGGTGAGGCCGGCACAAGCTATGATCTTCTGGAGGCGCTCTTCCATGACCACCTCGAGCCATTCTAACATCGGCTCCACCGTCCCAGACGCGGGGGGACACCCCCGGCCCGTCACCTCCCGTACCGGTAATGGTCGCCTGCCGGAGTTCGGAGTTGCTACGACCGGCAATTTGTCGCGGATTTCATTTGGCCGGTTTCTCACCCCGACGACCGGCGTCGACCCCTTACTGCCGGCGGCCGTGGCAAAAGGCTTGTCCAAAAGCGATGAAGCCCGCTCGGAATATCGTTAAGATGAGTGGCATGGAGAAGGAACCTGTCGAAAGACTCCTACGCAATCTCCCTGCCGTGGGCAAGTTCCTCGAAGACGCTCAGACGACTGAACTCATCCAGCGCTTCTCCCGCAGGGAGGTAGTCCAGACCTTCCAAGAGTTGATGGAGGAATTGCGAGAGGAGATCCGACAAGGGCGACTCGGCGCCGATGAGATCCCAAAGCGAGTCCGCAACATCATGCAAGCGGTTCGGCATCGGCTGCACGAGCGTGCCCGTCCCAGCCTGCGCCGCGTGGTCAACGCCACCGGAATCTTACTACTCACGAACGCGGGTAGGGCTCCACTGGCCGAGCCCGTCTTCGAGGCCATGCGTGAGCCGGTATGCCGGTACAGCAACCTGGAGTACGACCTGACTCTCGGCCGCCGCGGACACCGGGACATCCACGTCGAGGGACGTTTGCGCCGCCTGCTCGGCTGCGAAGCCGCCACCGTCGTGAACAACGCGGCGGCGGCGTTGGTCTTGATTCTGAACACGCTGGCTCGGAATCGGGATGTTCTCGTGTCTCGAGGCGAACTGATCGAGATCGGAGGGTCCTTCCGGCTGCCGGAGATCATGCAGGCCGGCGGTGCCTTTCTGAAGGAAGTCGGCACCACGAATCGCACTCGAACGGCGGATTTTGCCGACGCCGTTGACGAAAACACCGCTGTCATTCTTCGAGTGCACCCCTCGAACTACCGGATCGTAGGCTTTACGGAAAGCCCTCCGTTGGCGGAACTCGTAGAGATGGCGCACCGCCGCCGTCTGCCCTTAGTCTACGATGTAGGAAGCGGCCTCTTGTTCCCGGACGCTCACTCCGCCCTCCGGGAGGAACCGGCGATCAGCGATTGTCTGGCGCAGGGAGTGGACTTGGTTTGCTCGAGCGGCGACAAGCTACTGGGTGGCCCTCAAGCCGGCCTCATCGTCGGCCGGCACGATCTTGTCGAAAAGATCCGACGCAATCCCCTCATGCGAGCGATGCGGGTCGACAAGATGGTCTACGCGGCTCTCGACGCGACCCTCCTTCAGTACGCCGCCGGACGCCATCGCTCCGTGCTGCCGGTGTGGAGCATGCTTCAGATCTCCGACGAGGAGATCCGCCGGCGGGTTGAAGCCGTGCAGCAAAGATGCAGTGGGGGGAACCTGATCGTGGAGATCGAGCCCGGATACTCCTACCTGGGAGGAGGTTCGGCACCCGGCGAAGGAATCCCCACATGGCTGCTGGCGCTTCAGAGTACGCGACTGAGCGCCCGAAGTATCGAAGAGGCCCTCCGCCGTCACACGCCTCCGATCCTGACACGGATCGAGAAGGAGCGGGTGCTGCTCGATCTGCGCACCGTTTTCCCGGACGAAGACGAAATTCTCGCCTCAGGCTTGCTCGGCCTGGCGAAATCCGGCTTTGCCGAGGCTCACGAGAGCTCCTCGTGATGGATCCTTCCCGTCTCGGTGTCGAACCAGGCGATGGTACTTCGACCGTTCATGCCCAGAATCTCTCCGGGATTCAGCAGCCAACAGTCGGCCCGGCGTTCCGCGAACGCCTTGTGGTCGTGGCCATAGCAAACCAGGTCGAAAAGCCCCGATAAGGCCAACGGTTCGGCAATCTCCGGATAGTGATTGACGGCGATTCTCATACCCCCCAGTTCCAGCCGCGCCAGCTGACCGTGCAGATGCACGTGCGGGTACCGTGAAGCTACCTCGGCAATCATTTTCGGATCCCCTTCGTTGTTCCCCCAGACCAGGTGGATGGGAACTTCACTTCCTTCGCCAAGGTGGCGGATCATGAAGGGACTACACAGATCCCCACAATGCAGGACGGCGCCCGCACCCTCCTGT
>JAPXNP010000317.1:0-3316 GCA_033811955.1 Acidobacteriota bacterium | reverse complement strand
GTCGTCAAACGTTCGAAAACGGCCTGTTCCTCGCGCGTAATGATGTAAGCGACATCTTCCAGCAGCCATTTTCGGTAGTAATCCGCTTGCTCTTCCCGACGATCGGACTGCCTCGGCCCCTCCCTCGCGAGAGCAGGATCCCCCGATAAACCCGCTAACAACCCAAGGATCAGCGTCAACACCAACTTACGCAAGTCGCTCATGCGCCCACAGCCACTGAGAAAGAGTCTACTCCTCATCAAATGTCCTCGGCCAAGCTCGAAAAGCGAGGCCCCGCTCCTGCACCTCCGCCGGGCGATCATCCCGACATTTCCAGGCCTCCGTTCCTGCAGCGGAATTATGAAACACGTTCCAATAACATACCACTTATGCCTATTCTGTGGCATATTAGCTGGAGTTATGAAAGTAAGGTCCCGAGACTGCATGTCAGCCCACGGCGACCGCGTATATCGGACACCGTTTTGTCGCCGCGCTGCAAATCTCCTCGGGGCAAGTCGGTCGCCTTCGGACCCACGTCTCAAGTTGGCCGAAGCCGACCCCGTCGTCAAGGTTACGTTTTCGACTGACCGTTCCCGGGATGGCGGCTCCCCAGCGGATATCGCCGTTTCGTGGGCGTTTCGGCGCCGGCCCCCCCGGCGAGGTTACCATTTTTGGTTTTCCTTGCTGCAGCGGCGCCCCGCGCCGCTCCGGCGGACAAACCGGTCTGTCGACGGAAAAACGCAGGCGCTCTTTCAATCATTGTCGTCGGCCAGTCCAAGGGGATCTTTTCGGCGGCTGGTTAAGAGGACCGCGACATCGGCCGGTATTCGTTTTGAGGGGGGAGCGGCTTCCACCGGAGCAGAGCCTCACCGTACCGAAGCATGCAGTCGGTTCCGTCCGAACCCGGTCATCTTAACAACAGGATGAATTACACACGGACTGATAGACAAGCCCGGGGCGGGTATTCTGCCACCAGGAGGGAGCATGATCGTAGCCATTACTGGAAATCAGACAAGGAGTAGGAAAACGTGAAGACAATCAATGGCGGTTTTACAGCGGCGACGCGGACCGGGCTGTTTGTGATTGCGGCGGCGGCCGTCGCTTGCGGGCCCGCCCCAAGCCAACCCGCAGCGGACCTCTCGTCTCCCTTTTTCGAAAGCATGGAAATCTTTGCGCCTATTGATCTGCACGTCCACGGCGCCTCGGTGGTGGAACTGCCCAACGGAGATCTGATGGCGGCCTGGTTTGAAGGTTCGGGGGAACGCTGGGCGGACGACGTGGTGATCAAAGGTGCACGACTAAAGAAGGGAGCCGCCGCCTGGGGGAAGCCCTTTGTACTGGCGGATACGATCGGATTCCCCGACATCAATCCGGTTCTGTTTGTCGACGGGCGAAACCGGCTGTGGCTCCTTTGGTATACGGTGATGGCGAACCTGTGGGAGACCTCGCTGCCCAAGTACCGAATCAGCAGCGACTACATGATGCCGGACGGTCCGCCCGCATGGGAGTGGCAGGAGATGCTTCACGTAAAGCCCGGCGACAGTACGGAGAGGGGAATCCAGCCGGGAGATCGCTTTGTCCGGACCGTCGAGGAAAAGATCGAGGCGTACCGGGAATACTTGCAACAGCGCGGATTCTTTTCCGGAGAAGGCGAGAGCCTGGAACAAAGACAAGCTCGCTGGGAAGCGTGGGTGCAACGCACGTTGGCCCGCGCCGCAGGCAGGGACCTCATGCGGGAAGGCTACGAGTACCACGAGGACGGCACCTTTACCGTGCGCCAGATGGGCTTTCCCTTGATGCGTCGTATCGGCTGGCAAACCTACAACAAGCCGATCATTCTGGAGGGTGGGCGGATGATCGTGCCTCTGTATTCGGACGGATTTTCTTTCTCTCTGATGGCCATAACCGAGGACTGGGGCGAGACGTGGAAGTTCAGCGAGCCTCTGGTCGGGCTGGGGAACATCCAAGCCACGCTGGCTCAAAGAGCCGACGGCACGCTGGTGGCGTACATGCGCGACAATGGGCCTCCGCCCAAGCGGCTTCAGGTCAGCGAATCGCACGATCGTGGGGAGACCTGGAGCCGGGTCGAGGATTCCGAGATACCCAACCCGGGCAGCGGCTGCGACCTGGTGACACTGCGCAACGGCAACTGGCTCCTGGTCCACAACGACACGGAGGAGGGAAGACACAGCCTGGCTGCGGCACTCTCCACCGACGAGGGTAAAACCTGGCCGTTCAAGCGCCGACTCGAGTTTGACTCACGCCGCGACGAGGCGACACGAAGCCACTACCCCGCCGTTATTCAGGGCTCCGACGGAGTTCTTCACGTCGTGTACAGCTATCACCATTCGGATCGTACGAACCGTCACCGCACCATCAAGTACGCCCGGTTCAACGAAGCCTGGGTGCGGGCCGCGGCGGCGGCTCAAGAATAAACTGCCGAGGGCGGACGCCGGTCTGGGAGGACTACCCGTAATAGGCGGTACCGGATGGTGGTGGTCGATCCGCGGAAGACGTGAGCACCTGCTTAGGAATAAGAAAACAACGGAAATCAGGCGCTTTCAGCACCGCAGTCGTCTCTTTCCGTAAGCTTTCCATCAAAAAAAAAGCGATGGACGACCGCTACAGTCCGGTTCAGTCTTCCGCCGACCCTCCCGTCCATCTTAAGCCCAGCACAACATTTACACACGATTGCACAAGTTATGCCCGCCCAGTGAAGCGAAGCTCCCTAGAGTCGATAAATCTCCGGGATACTGATTCGTCTTGACAAGATACCAGTGCGGCCATAGAATCAGGCTAGCAATTTCGGAACGGTGCCGACATAAATGAAACGGTGTCAACGTTTGCGTTTACAATTCGCTGCTTCCGCGGACACTGTCGTTTCGTCCGAGGTGCATCCGGAAAGCCTGACGATAGAGGATGACCATGGGCGAGGCCGAGTCCGGCGAAACGCTTAACTGAACTTCAGGGGAGGAGGACGATCGTGCGATCAGTAAGACTTTGGAGCATCCTGTTCGTGTCGTCTTTAGCCTGGGTCCTGCCGGTTCACGCCCAGGGAATCACCGGATCCATCGGTGGAGTGGTCCGTGACCCCAGCGGCGCGGTGATTCCGGGAGTCGAAGTAACCGTCGTGCACACCGGAACGAACGCCGTCTTTCGAGGTTTGAGCAACGAGAATGGTATTTACAGCATTCGGGCGCTGCCCATCGGGACGTACAACTTGACGGCCGAACTGCCCGGCTTCAAGAAATTTGAAGTCACCGGAATCCGAGTGCAGGTCGACGAAAACGTTCGGGTGGACATCCGGCTTCAGCTGGGGGAGCTGACCGAGACGGTT
>JAPXNP010000316.1:0-3318 GCA_033811955.1 Acidobacteriota bacterium | reverse complement strand
CATCAAGGTGGCTCGACTGCGGACTCACGAAGTGGCGCGTTGGCGGTCGATCTGTGCGAGCAAGTTGTTGGGAGTGGACTTGGTGATCCATCCCGACAGCGAGACAGTCGAGCGAATCCTCCAAGTGATCGGCTTGCCGGGCGTCTCCGAGGTCATCCCTTTTGCCGGCGGGAAGGTCCGTTTATTTGGAATGCGTCTGGACGCGGGCTCCCCTCTCGTCGGACTCCGGATTCGAGATTTGGCGACGCAGGGTAAGGTCCCCGGGTTTCTAGTGACAATGATCTTTCGGGAAGGTGACGTCATTATCCCGGACGGTAAAGACGAACTCCGAAGAGACGATCAAATCTACGTGGTTGTGCCGGAACAGCAAGTGGACGACGTCTTCCGGCAGTTTGGTCTGGAACCACAGCGGAAGGTCGAACGGGTGTTTGTTGTCGGCGGGAAGCAGCTGGGTATCGAGGCGGCTCTTCGTCTGGAAGCTCAAGGAGTGCAGGTGAAACTGTTTGAGCGCGATCTTGACCGTTGCCAGATGATCTCATCAATGGTGGAGAGCACGGTCGTGGTGCACGGTGACGGGACCGACCAGCGACTGCTGGCCGAAGAGAATATCGCGGGAATCGATGCGTACCTGGCGCTGACGGGAGAGGACGAAGTCAATATTCTCGCCTGCATGCTGGCCAAGAGGATGGGGTGCCGCAAAGGGGTGGCTCTCGTCAACAGGATTGACTTCCTGCCCATGACCCAGCTGTTGGGCATCAGTTCGACCTTCAGTACGCGCCTGGTGGTTGTCGACCGTATTCTCCAGTACATACGCAAGGGGCGGGTCATTTCGGTGACCACGTTCCGCGAAGATGAGGCGGAGGCCATTGAGCTGGTGGCGACGTCGGGGTCGAAATACGTTGGCAAGGCCTTGCGGGAAGTGGAGTTTCCTCGGGGTGCTTTGGTGGGGGCGATTGTCCGTCCGACCGGCGAGGTGGAGGTGCCCCACGGGGATTCGACCATCCAATTGGACGATCGTGTGATCTTCTTTTGCCGCGAAGACGTAGTGGCGAAGCTGGAGAAAGCTTTCATCTATTAGAAACCGGAGGAAGGCAGAGGGGGTGGACGCTTCCGAAATCTCAAGGTTTCAGAGTTTCCGGCTCGTAGGGTTTGCTCTTGTAGAGGCAAGCAAGGAGAGTGCCTGGCGCTGATTCTCTGACCTCTTCCCGGGACAGCTCGGCCGGGTGGGACGCTCAAATCGGCCGATCTTCCGGGAGGAGTTCCGGAAAGCCGAGGGTGTAACGTGATTGTCTGGCGAGCTTTCTTCCGGCTATTGGGTTTCTTTATCGGCGGGGTGGGCCTTAGCCTTGTGATTCCTCTGCTCTATGCCGTGGGCACCGGCGACGGTGGGTTGTACGGTTTGCTCGCAACCACTCTGCTGACCGGCGGATTAGGGGCTTTTCTCTGGTGGGGGATTCGGAGGGAACCGCACGAAATTTCACACCGAGAAGGGCTCTTGCTGGTGACGGCGGTGTGGGTGGCGGCGGCCGGTTTGGGTGCTCTCCCCTTTCTGTTTTCCGGAGCGATCCCGAACTATACCGATGCATTTTTCGAGACGATTTCCGGCTTTACCACGACGGGTGCGACCATTGTAACCGATGTCGAGGGGATCCCTCGAAGCCTCTTGTTGTGGCGGGCGATGACCCAGTGGTTGGGAGGAATGGGCATTATTGTATTGGGCATCGCTGTTCTGCCGATCCTGGGTGTCGGAGGAATGTCGCTTTACCGTGCGGAGTTTTCGGGTGCCCGATCGGAAAAGCTGAAACCGCGCGTTGCGGAGACAGCTCTTGCGTTGTGGCGGATTTACGTTTTCCTGAGTTTAGCAGAGTACGTAGCCCTACGAGTGGCCGGGATGAATATGTTTGATGCGGTCTGCCATACGTTCACCACGATGGCCACGGGTGGTTTTTCAACCAGAGCGAAAAGTATAGAGGGATTCCACAGCCCGGCTATCGAGTACATAGTTACCTTTTTCATGTTCGTGGCTGGGATCAACTTCATTCGGCACCATCAGGTCTTGACCGAGCGTCGCCTCGGGAGGTTTTGGAGGGATGTCGAGGTCCGGACGTATCTGGTGCTGTTGGGAGTAAGCATCTTGTTGGTCATGGCGGCTTTGCTGGCGAGTTCGGAGATGGCTGGCGAAGAGGCCTTCCGAGCCGCCTCGTTTCAGGTGGTCTCGATCATGACCACGACGGGATTTTCCAGTGCGGACTTTGGGCAATGGGTACCGTTTGCGTGTTTTGTTCTACTTTCGCTCATGTTCATCGGGGGCTGTACCGGTTCGACGGCAGGAGGAATCAAGGTTTCCCGCTTGGTGCTTCTGACCAAGGTGGTAAGTCGACAGTTCAAACGCGTCGTAGAGCGGCGTGGTGTTTTCTCTATCCGAATGGAAGGGCGAGCCGTCTCCGAAGCAACCGTAGACGGCCTACTCAACCTGGTCTTTCTCGTCTTTCTGATGACCTTTGGTGCCTGCCTGGTGGTTACAGCGACAGGAGCCGATTTGGTTACGTCATTTTCCGCCGTAGTAGCGTGCATGTTCAACGTCGGCCCGGGTCTGGGCGATGTCGGCCCCGCCTCCCATTATGCTCACTTCCCGGCTTTGGTTAAGTGGACGCTGAGTCTTTGCATGTTGGCCGGCCGCTTGGAGTTCTTTACGGTGTTAGTGCTTTTGACTCCCGCCTTCTGGCGCAAGTAAACGAGCGGTGTGCTCCGTCATAACGGGTCTTTACCTGATGATCGTGGAGTACCACGGATGACCTGCCTTCACTTGCATCGGCGCCCGAAACGCGTGTTCTTCGGTCCAAATCGAGTCAGGGCGGTGTTCGGTATCGAGGATCCAAGTCGAAAGGAGCCGCAGACCCGATGTATGCCGCGCGTACTGCGTACGGGGTGTCGCGACGGAATCCCGCCGACCGGGGACCGCCCGTGGTCGGGCGCACGCGGCAACCGCAAAGGGAACGGGAGACTCGGCAGGGAGCACGCAGCGCGCGATTCTTAGTCCCGGGACTTTTTTGCCGGAAGGTTCGCAATGTTTTCGGCGTAGTCGTTATAAGCAAGTGACGCATGGGTAAGAGAGAGAACGTTCGGGCGCTCTGGAAAGTGAAAACAGACAGACCGAAGTGGGATCTCGAGGTTGATCGGGCCGGACGAGGAGGGCGAAGACTTTCTCTCGGCCGCCGCCTTCATAAGGTCGCCGGACGAAGAAGATGCTGCTTCCAGGGAGGTGACGTGATGCACAGGACCGGATCGGGAATCACTAGCCGGGGGACGAATCCGGGC
>JAPXNP010000315.1:0-3326 GCA_033811955.1 Acidobacteriota bacterium | reverse complement strand
TTTTCGAACTGATCGCCGCCGTCGCCGAAAACGATAGAGCCAAGGTGCTCCGCCTTCTCAACCGCCTCTTTGACAGCGGCTTGCAAGCTCCTCAACTGATTGGACTGCTCTACTGGAATTTCAAGCGTTTGTTAGCCTTGAGGGAGAGGCTTGAGGCCGGGGACCGATTCGAGGAGGCTTTAGGCGAACTGAAATTGTGGAGTTTCAAGGGTAGGAAGGGTACGGTGTTAGAATACTCGAGGTCGCGATTGCGCGAACTGGTGCTCCAACTTCGGGAAGCGGACGGACTGGCCAAGAGCGGTGGTCCCGCGATACAGGCTCATCTGGAGCGCCTGCTGATTGACAGGCAGGGAGGCGTGTCCGTATAATTCCGCCTCTTGCCGACGGCTGATCGGCCATAGGACTGCAACTGGGCGGGGCGGATCCCGGACCATGAGGGAGTCGATTTTGATATGGCGAATACGAAGTCTGCGTTGAAGCGCATTCGGCAGAACGAAATACGCCGGTTGCGGAACCGGTCAAGGCGGTCTCGTATGCGCACGTTCATAAAGAAGTTCCGGCGAATGCTGGAGGAGAAGCGGCTGGATGAGGCGAAGGCGTTCCTGCCGCAGGTGTATGCGGTTATCGACCGAACGGCGCAAAAGGGAACGATCCATCCGAATGCGGCGGCCCGGTACAAGTCAAGGCTTACTCAGAAGCTCAAAGCCTTGACGGCGGAGAGTGAATCCGCTTAAGGGCGCATCAAGATATGCTGTTTCAGTTTCTCGAGGTTTCGGCGAAGGATCGCAGGCTGCCTTGTCGAAATCGCCGACCTCGTGAGTCTTCGGACTGGCATGGGCGGTCTTTCGAAGCCTGATAGTTGGGTTTCTCTGTTTGAGGAGCCCGCGGTGGATGCCCCGACGTTCCTGGAGAGACAGCCTTGAGACATCTCCAGTTGTCCGCCCGAGGGGCGGAAGTTCTGTTCGACGCTCAAGATCAGAACGTTCGCTTGTTGGAGTCACTGTTCGGTGTGCGTGTCTCCGCCCGCGGGACCCAGCTCACCATCGAGGGAGGACTGGCGGCGGTTGAACGGGTCGAGCGGGTGCTGGTCGAATTCTCCACTTTGCTGGACGAGGGACGAAGCTTTTCCAACGGAGACCTTCGGCAGGCTTTCCAAGAGCTGGCGGCGAATGCTTCGGCGTCGCTAAGAGAGAGTCTTCCCGGGCCCATCACCGTGCGTACGCCTCAAAGGGAGGTTTCCCCCCGCAGCGTTAATCAATCCCGCTATCTGGAGTCCATTGATCGGCATGACTTGGTCTTCGGTATCGGACCCGCCGGGACGGGCAAAACCTACTTGGCGGTGGCGCAGGGTGTGAACCGTCTGTTGGGTCGTGGGGTCCGGCGGATCATCCTGACACGGCCGGCCGTTGAAGCGGGGGAACGATTGGGATTTCTGCCTGGCGATCTACAGGAAAAAGTGAACCCGTACCTTCGCCCCCTCTACGATGCTCTCTACGACATGATGGACGTGGACAAAGTCCAGAAGTTGATCGAGCGGAACATCATCGAGATCGCTCCCCTGGCCTTCATGCGGGGACGGACGCTCAGTGATGCGTTTGTCATTCTGGACGAGGCGCAGAACGCAACGGCGGAACAAATGAAAATGTTCCTGACTCGTATCGGTCCGGGCTCCAAGGTGGTGGTGACGGGAGACATTACTCAGATCGACTTACCGGAGGGTCAGGAGTCGGGTCTGGTTCAAGCCGCCAGAATCCTGGCCGGTGTAGAGGGGATCGAGTTCTGCTACTTTGACCATCGCGACGTGGTGCGACACAGGCTTGTGCGGCTGATCATTCGGGCTTATGAGCGGTCCTCGGGAGGAGGGCGTCAGGGTGTTGAGTAGCGCCCATGACGGCGAGTGCCGAGGGACCAAGATCGTCGTGTTGTGCGGGGGGCGGTCCGCGGAGCACGAAATCTCCTTTCTGTCGGCGGCGTATGTGGTGAACACGCTGCGCGTGGCAGGATTCGACGTGGCCGTGTTGGGAATTGAACGAACCGGCGCGACGATGGAGCCTGTGCGGGTGCGTCAGGCGCTGCTGCAATCCGAATCCGTTCCTCCGGGGGTCGAATTTCCGGGAGCCGATCACTGGATTACGTATCTTCTGGGGTTGAGTCCTGCCGAGGCGGTCGTCTTTCCCGTCTTGCACGGGCCGTACGGGGAAGACGGCACGGTTCAAGGGGTCTTGGAGATCCTCGGTCTTCCTTATGTGGGGGCGGGTGTCGGAGCTTCGGCCGTCGGGATGAACAAGCTCTACTGCAAGGGGATCTTACAGAGTGCGGGTCTTCCGGTGCTGCCCTGGCTGGCGTGCCGCCGCGAAGACTGGCGGGTCAAGGCTGCGGGTTTTGCCGCCGCTGTCGAACAACGGTTCGGGTTTCCCGTTTTTGTCAAGCCGGCCAACCTAGGTTCGTCGGTGGGTGTAAGTCGATGCACATCCTTTGACGAGATCGATCGCGCGGTCCGGCAGGCGTTTGAATACGACGAGTGGATTTTGGCGGAACCCGGCTTGACGGCGCGGGAGATAGAGGTCTCGGTTTTGGGAGGAGCCTCCCCGCGGGTGTCGGTACCTGGCGAAATCGTACCGGGCGACGTCTTTTACAGTTACGAAGCGAAGTACTTGAGGAATGACTCGAAGCTTCTGATCCCCGCTCCGCTCGAAACCGGGCAGACGGCCGAGATCCGCCGCTTGGCGGGGGAGGTCTTCCAGGTACTGCAGCTGGACGGTATGGCCCGGATCGATTTTCTCCTGGATCGACAGGAAAACCGCATTTGGATCAACGAGCCGAATACTATCCCGGGCTTTACGAAGATCAGCATGTTTCCGAAGCTCTGGGAGGCTTCGGGCCTCGGGGGTGTGGAACTGGTGAAGGAGCTGATCCGCCTTGCTCGGTACCGGCGGAGGTCGCGCAACCAATTGCGGTGTAGCCGGTAAGAAGACTGGTGACGGAGCACTTGATCCATTGGGAGGGTTCTGTTACATTTCCAACAGGCGAAATGCATAACTTTCGTGGTTGCTTTCACGAAGGCGTTACCCCGCATCGCATCTCCATATCAACACCAACAAGGAGGAGGTTTCATCATGGATGAAAGGGCTGCCAAGGAGTATCTTCTCGAGCATGACGAGGAGTTCCGCAAGCTGTTTGAAGAGCATCAGCAATGGGAACGACGGCTCGCGGAACTCATCCAGAAGCCCTTTCTCACGTCCGACGAGCAATTGGAAGAAGTTCGAATCAAAAAACGTAAGCTGTTTCTGAAAGACCGCATGCAGTGGTTGATCAACAGCCGACAA
>JAPXNP010000314.1:0-3342 GCA_033811955.1 Acidobacteriota bacterium | reverse complement strand
ACGCCGTCTTCAATCTTCAAGTTGCGGGCCACCCGAGCGTATTCCTCAAGCCCTCGTTGCACCTGCGACTGAGGCTTCTCCGGTCCACAACCGACCAGTAGCAGCACAGCCGCCGTACTAAAGATCGACATTCGCCGCACCATCACCTCACCTCCCGAAGCCTGACTTCCACCCGACCGGTCCCGACTACGCGGGCGGTCACCGTTTGCTTGCTCTCCAGGTTCTGGACCTCGATCCAATCACCGGCACCCCCGGAGTCCTTCGACCGGGCCGTCGCCGACACCATGAAACCGGACCCTCGGGCCACCAGGGTGACGACCTCTCCTCGTTTCACCAGGACCGGAGCACGCAGGTGCTTTCGGCGAACGACATCTCCCTCTCGAATGGGACACACAGCTACAGCCCCGATTGCCTCCGACGGATCCGTCAGAACCCCCTCCAGATCAGTCAGGGTCTTTTCCTCCACCCGGATCGAGGATTGGTTCAAACCGTCGCCATAGGAAAGATCCCTAGCCGCCACCAGCACTGGCCCAGTCATACGCGCGCTCATCGAAACCCACCGGCTCGTGTAGCTCCGACCGTCCACTCGTATGGATAAGCGGAGCGTAAGATGCTCGAATCGCACGGGCTGACGTGAAGCGACCACCTCCACCGTGACATCACCCTCCGGCAAATACACCTCTCGGGGCAGCTCCATCTCGTCGGTGGACACCCGAAACCCAGGCCAACAGGATTGCAGATAAGACAACACCGCTTGCCGGACGAGGGAAGGCTCCAGGACTTGTCGTCCCCGCCGAACCAGAATCCGTTCGGGAATATCCACGTCCTCCCAGGTGAGCCCTGCGCGGTGGAGTGCCGCACTTATCTCGGATCGGCGCAACCAGCGCACGTGTCCGGGATACGGCGCATAACCCAGGTCGACGTCCGCCCACTCAGGAAGCGTATCCGGCACCAGATCTCCCAGTCGGAGCCGTTCTCCACAAACTTCCACCTCCGATGGAATCCGGATCATCGAGCCGTCGGCCGATCCCGCTGCAACCGACCAGATTGCTCCTACCACCAGAGGAACGATCCATCCAAGATGTCGCCGACAAAGCCAAACGAGTAGCATGGAGCTTTCTCCGCTCTCCAAACCACATCCATCAGCGGACCATGTTGGTAACCTGCTGGTACATCTGGTCCGCGGTCCGGATCACCCGCGAGCCCGCCTCATAGGCCCTTTGACTGGTAATGAGATTGACCATTTCTTTGACCACGTTAACGTTCGACTTCTCGAGAAAACCCTGCAGCAGCGTACCCACTCCGTTCTCTCCCGGGCTGCCCGTGACGGGGTCTCCGCTTGCGGCCGTCTGGAGATAAAGGTTGCGCCCAATACTGTTAAGACCGGCGGGATTCGCAAACACCGCGAGCTCGATGCGACCCACCTGCTGGGCGTTCGTTTGTCCGGCCAAGTTGACCGATACGGTTCCGTCCGCTGCGATGCTGATCTTGGTTGCCTCCCGGGGAATATTCACCTGAGGTTCCAAGGGATCGCCGGACGCCGTGACGAGGTTCCCGTCTCGATCCAAATGGAAGGCCCCACTCCGAGTGTAGGCAATCTGTCCGTCGGGCAACCGGATCTGGAAGAAACCTCTTCCCTCGATCACAAGATCCAGCTCGTTTCCCGTCTCGACATAGTCGCCCTGAAGAAAAATGACTTCATTCGACACGGCACGGGTTCCCAGCCCCAGTTGTAAGCCGGTGGGAATTTCCGTCGACGTGGAAGCGCTACTGCCCGGCGCGACCAGATCTTGGTAGAGCAGATCCTGAAACTGCGTTCGCCGCTGCTTGAAGCCGGCGGTGTTGATGTTGGCCAGATTATTGGCAATGTTGTCGATGTTCAGCTGAATCGCTTCCATTCCGCTGGCGGCACTGTGTAAAGCTCGTAACATGGAGGCCTCCTTCGTTAGACCTTGGCAAGCTCATTGACGAGACGGTCGTCCACATCCCGGGAAAGGGACCGGGCCGCCTGCGCCAGTAGTTCGAAATGTCGCATCAAAGAAACCATTTCCATAACGTGATCGATCGGGTTCACGTTGCTCTCTTCGAGATACCCCTGAAGAACCTCCACCTGCATAGGAGGCGTCTCCACCAGCCCCTCGGGCGCTTCGAACAGCCCCTCGCCCACCGCTCTCAGTCGGGCAGGATCACTGAAGGAGACCACGCGGAGATCCCCCACCGGGATACCGTCGACGCTGATTTGACCGGCGGTGGAGATCCGGATTTCTCCGGTCGGCAAAACTAGGGGGCGAGGAGGCGAGTCAGCCGACAACACCGGTCGCCCAGTCCCGTCGGTCATCCGCCCCTCGGCGTCTACTTGGAAATGCCCGTTGCGGGTGTAGCGGACGCCGGCGGCGGTTTGGACGGCAAAGAACCCGTCACCGGCCAGGGCCAGATCGAGAGGACCTCCGGTTTCCGCCAAGCTGCCGATGGAAAAGTCCTGTCTTGTCGACGCCCGAACGACCGGTCCGTTCGTAGCGTGGGCCACCGGCGAGGCTTGGGGATCCGCCAACTGATCCCGCACTTCGAAGGCGAAGCGGCTTCGCTTGAAACCGGTCGACTGGACGTTCGAAAGATTGTGGCTCAACACCTCCAGGGCGTCGGCCCTACTTTGCAGTCCGGAGTAAACCAAATACAAGGTGTGACTCATGTCCATGACTCCTTCTCGCACGTTCGATGCCAGACTCGCCGGTCCGCTTTCTCCTTATCTCTTCAGCCACTTGGCCCAACGGCTGGAGGCGCGGTAGGTAAATCTTTCCGGGCAGGGTCGGCAATTTTCTCCTTCCGAATCCCGCCCGAAAAGCCCTCCCTTTCTGCCATCTGCCCTGCCGCACCGTTCGGCCCCTGCGATCTACAAAACGCGGGCGCCATAACCTTCAGACCTTTTCCTCTCCTGTGGATCCAACCCGAGCAAGAGTTCCGTCTCGCCCAGGCTGAGACGCAACTTCCGTGCGATCTCCCGGGGAGTCAAGCCGGCTTCGGCCAGCACCTGAATCTTGTGCCGCTTTTCGAGTCGTCCGGAGGCCTCTTCGCCCTGAGGCCGCAGGCTGGAAGCACGGCGAAGCTCTCTCTCGGCCCATCCACGCTGGAGTTCTTCCCATTGGGCTCGCGAACCTTCCTCAAGCCGTCCAAAGCGCTCTTCGATCCGCGACCACTGCCACTCCAAGCCTTTTCTCACTCTGACTTCCAGCAACGTCATCTGCTTGGAAAAGGTTCGGCTTTGGCGGACAAGCAAGGCAACGATCAATCCCGCTTCCAAGCCGACCACAAACAGCAACCCCAGCGTTAACCACACGGTCACAT
>JAPXNP010000313.1:0-3370 GCA_033811955.1 Acidobacteriota bacterium | reverse complement strand
GAGTTGATGCGGCCCAAGGCTTCTCGGTGCTTATGAATCACGCGCAACATCGGAATGCGGTTCTCGGTGAACCCCGGGAACGGTCCCTTGGCCTCAGCCATCTCAGCGCTGGCACGATAGGCTTCGCCGGTCATGAGAGCGGTGACGGCCGCGGCCAGGTGACGGGCAGGCTCACTGTCGTAAGGTAACCCCCGCGCCATCAGCAAAGCCCCAAGGTTGGCGTAACCGAGACCTAAGGTTCGATACGTATGGCTGTTGCGGGTGATCTCCGGTGTAGGATAACTCGCCTTGTCGACGACGATTTCCTGCGCCGTAATCATGACCCGCACGGCGTTTCGGAAGAGCTCAGTCTGGAAATTTCCCTGCTCGTCCATGAACTTCATCAGATTCAAGGAAGCAAGGTTGCAAGCGGTGTTGTTCAGGAACACATATTCCGAACAGGGGTTGCTGGCCTCGATCGAACCGGAATTCGCGCACGTGTGCCACTCGTTGATGCGGGTTGAAAACTGCAGTCCCGGATCACCGCAAATCCACGTCGCCTCGGCAATCCATCGCATCATCTCCCGAGCTTTATAGGTGTCGACGACTTCTCCGGTGGTAACCTTGCGCGTCTCCCAGTCCCGGTCCTGTACGACGGCCTCCATAAATTCATCCGGAACGCTGACACTGTTATTGGCATTTTGGAACTGGACGCTCTGGTAGGCCTCGCCGTCCAACGAACCGTCGTAGCCCAGCTCGATCAGCTTCTGAGCCTTTTCTTCCTCTCTGGCCTTGCACCAGATGAAGTCTTTGATGTCGGGGTGATCCGCATTAAGAATGACCATCTTGGCCGCCCGTCGCGTAGCTCCGCCCGACTTGATGGCACCGGCGAAAGCGTCAAATCCCCGCATAAAGGAAACAGGGCCCGAAGCCATGCCCCCCACCGACAAGGGTTCGACGGAAGAACGGATATGAGAAAGATTCACCCCGGACCCGGAGCCGCCCTTGAAGATCATCGCTTCCGTACGGGCCAGGTTCATGATGGACTCCATCGAGTCTTCGACGGAGTTAATAAAACAGGCCGAGCATTGCGGTTGTGGCTGTATACCCACGTTGAACTGGACAGGGGAATTGAACGCCGCCATTTGGTGCAGCAGTAAGTAGGTCAGCTCGTATCGGAAGGCCTTGCCATCCTCTGCGGACGCAAAGTAGCCCATTTCTTCTCCCCAGCGCACGATCGTATCCACGATGCGTCCTATCAACTGTTTGACGCTCCGCTCCCGCTGAGGCGTCCCACGAGACCCTCTGAAGTATTTGCTGGCTACGATATCCGTAGCCCTCTGAGACCAAAACTCCGGGAATTCGATATCCTCCTGCCGAAAGGCGACCTTTCCGGTCTTCCAGTCCCGAATCTCCGCCAACCGTATCTCCCAGCGCACATCATCAAACGGATGGACATCCGGTTTGCTAAAACGGTGCTCAAACTTCATTCCCGTTTCTGCCTGCCGCCCCGCTTGCGCAGCTCTCTTCATAGCTCCTCCCGTCCCCTTGGGGTTCTTGGTGCGAGGAGTCATGTTAGAAACTCCCCCTGACAGTCACCTGGCGGCAACAACATATTGTGTGTCTTCATACAACCCTACCCAAGATATTGTAGCAGTCTCTCCGTCACCTCAGCCGGGGTCATCCCCATCACCATGACTCGCTTACGCCGAGAATGCATACCGGCTTTCACCGTAACGTGACTCTTCGGCACCCGCAAACACTCCGACAGAAACTCCACCAGTTCCCGATTTGCTCTATCCTCTACCGGAGGCGACGTGAGATGGATTTTCAGATCGTCCGCCTGGAGGCCGGCCAGTTCCCTGCGCTTGCTGCGCGGCTGGACTCTTACAAAGAAACAAGACCCGCCCGCATGCGCCTGAACCAGCGCAGCCAGTCGCTCCTTCGTCGGGCGGTCGGACGGCACCGTCACGATCTGTCACCAAAAATCGCAGTACCGACCCGTACAAGGGTGGCCCCTTCTTCGATTGCAGTTTCAAAATCCGCCGACATCCCCATCGAGAGCTCCGGCAATGCCACCTCGAGCCGCTGTTCTATTCCGTCACGTAGTTCCCGGAGCCGGCGAAAGTGTGGGCGTACCGCTTCGGAACACCCGAGAAGCGGGGGGATCGCCATCAGGCCGAGAACCCGTAAGTTGGGCAAGGTGAGGATATCTCGAATCAGGGGCTCAACCTCGCCGGGACGTACTCCCGCCTTCTGAGGTTCCTCAGCCACGTTAACCTCCACCAAACAAGGGACCCTCTTTCCGGCGGCTTCCGCAAACCGATCCAGACGCCGCGCGAGCTTGGAGGTGTCCACCGTCTGGATCACATGAAACAGATTCACCGCCGTCTTGGCTTTATTTGACTGCAGGTGTCCGATCAGATGCCACTCAAGATTCAGATCCTCAAGCATCGGCATCTTTTCGGCGGCTTCCTGCACCCGATTCTCCCCGAAACAAAGCTGTCCACAGTGGGCCGCAGCTCGAATCATCTCCGCGGGAAACGTCTTCGAAACCGCAACGAGTCGTACAGCCTCCGCGCTTCTTCCTGACCGACGCGCCGCTTCCGCCATCCGGGCCCGAACCGTTTGCAGGTTTCTTGCCAACCATTCCACGCGGGGCAGTATAGCGCAGCACTCGCCCCCCCCCGGCCTCTAGGTTTGGAGTATCCCCGGCTCGTTTTCCTGCACCTCGTTCTTCGCTCCCCCCTTGTTCGACCATGTGCTAGCATGAGCGCTCGTGAAGGCACTTCCCCTCGCAAAACCCAAGTTCATAACCTTCGAGGGAGTGGAGGGGGCGGGGAAAACCGAAATCCTGCAGAGAGTGGCCGGGCGATTGTCGGATCTCGGGGTGCCCCACCAGGTGACGCGCGAGCCGGGGGGAACTCCTCTCGGAACGGAGATTCGCCGCCTGCTCCTCGATCCGAGCTTCTCCCGTCTCGAACCTTTGGCGGAACTGCTTTTGTACCTTGCCGATCGGGTACAACACTTGCACGAAGTCATCCTCCCGTCGTTGCGCGCCGGACAACACGTTCTCAGTGACCGATACCACGACGCCACCGTCGTCTACCAGGGCTACGCCAGAGGACTCGGCATCGACTGGTCGGATCCGCTCACCCTGCGTTTGGGGATCAAGAAGCCGGATTTCACCGTCCTTTTGGACCTTCCCCCGGAAATCGGGCTGGAGCGCGCGAGGGCTCGGAACCAATTAGTTCAGAAAGCCGACCGCTTCGACAGCGCGGCGTTGGAGTTTCACCGACTGGTCCGGGAAGGTTACCGGCGTCTTGCCTCCTCGGAGCCCGACCGCTTTATTCTCGTAGACGCGACGCCTCCGCCGGATGTGGTCTACAAT
>JAPXNP010000312.1:0-3377 GCA_033811955.1 Acidobacteriota bacterium | reverse complement strand
CATCTTGACGGTTCTTTCACTGCTCGTAGGAAGTTGGGCGCAGGCCGCCTGGCGGCCGGTGGATCGTTGGACGGTGGGAGGCGGTGAATTCTTCGCGGTTCGCCTGGAGAGTCCTCTCGCCCTGGCGGCCGGTTCTGGTTCGGGAGGCGAAGCGGCGGCCGTGCTGTTTTCCGCTCTCCAGCCCGGCGGCCGGGAGCCGTTTCTCGTTTTTGCCCGCCTGCATTCGGGCGGTGAGGTGACGGCGGACGCCTGGAGGGAGGAGAAGGGTTTTCTCCCTGACTTGTTGGGACTGCCTTCCTCCGGGTTGGCGGCGGCGTGGATGGCGGTCGGAGCGGGTGCGTCAGCTTCCCGCCTGCGGGCCGGGATAGGCAAGGACGGCGCTCCGTGGAGCGTGGCGACGTTGCTGGAGGATGTGCGGGTTCCCCGGCGGCCGCAGATGCACGTGACCCAGGACGGCTGCTTACATCTCGTGTTGACGACGGCGGCGGGCGGACCCGGCGAGCGGCTGTTCCGGTTTCGCAACTGCGACGGGGGAGGTACGTGGGAGAGTCTGTCGGTACCCTCCGAGGGCGGTTCGCTCCAACGACACGTGGTGTGGCTTGACTTCGCCGACGGTGGCCGGCCTGCCTGGGTCGAGCAAGATGCGGAAGGCTCCCGGATTGTCGTGGCGGAAGATGCGGTGGAGGCGCCGGCCATGAGGGTCGCGGCCGAGCTTCCCGGGCGGCGGGCGTACCGGTTGGAGGGCGCGGCACGAGGTTCAAACGGAGCTTTGGTTTGGCTGATCCGGTCGGTGAGAAAGGTCGAGCTCTACGCTTCCGTTACCTCCGACGCCGGAAACACGTGGAGCAAGGCGGAACTCTTGTTTGAGGGCTCACCTTGGGACTTCGACTACCAGGTCGTGGCGACAAGGGACAACGCCGTAGTGATTTGGCGGCAAGCCGTGGGTCCTCGCCATCGGTCCCGGCACACGGTGGAGCGCGTCGTGTATTCATGGCAGGATGCTAAAATGGGCGAAGCCGTGGAGGTGTATCGGGCGGGCGGGGACTTGCATGAGCTGGCGGCCGCGTCGTCGGATGGGGGCGACGGGTGGGCCGCCGCCTTCTTTGAGAGCGAAGGCTTGATGATGAAGCCCGTGGTGGTCCATGGGCGGGACGGGGTGGTTTGGTCGGGCGGCGTGGAAGATGGAACGTCGCAAGGCTCGGGGCTGGTTCTTCAGCCGTGGGGTGAGGATATCCTGGTGGGTTGGCGCGCCGCGCAGCCGGCGGCTCATCCGACGCAGACGGCGACCCAGGGAAGGATACAAGTCGTTCGGTTGTCCGGGGCGGGCTCGGAACCGACCGAACCGTGAGTTGATGAAACGAGGAAGTCTCGGGGATGGGTCATCCTCGGGCTTCTCGGGGGAGATGGTTGCGAAGAGGTTGGAACACCATGAAACGTAGGTTAGGGATGTGGTTTTTCGTTTGGGCTTGGGCGGGGCTGTCCACTACGTTCGGGCAAGAGGCACCTGAACCCCCGGAGATCACCTTATGCGAGATACCGTCCGCGGGGCGCTTGATGAACACGGTGCCTCTGAAAGCGGCAGCGCAAGATCCTGAAGGCCGGCGGACCGTGCAATACCATTGGTTCATCGTGACCGACGAAACAGGCCACGCCGTTTTGACCGATAGCTCGAAGTCGACGGCCGGGCTCCAGTTATGGTGGACCGATCCTCAGACGGCCAAGGGGTCACTGGATTCTCAAGCAGCCGGCCGCCTGCTCGGGAAAAAGGTAACGGTGCAGTTGAGCGTTTCTTTTGTCGAGGAACCGACGATGGTGGCGTGGTGCTCGGGCGAGGTAGAGGTTACCTCCATTAACCGTCCGCCCGTTCCGAAGATTACGGGGAGGCTGGGGAGCTCGAATGACCGGATCCCCACCGGTGACGCTGTTCGGCTGGAGGGCTACAGCTCGACCGACCCCGACGGCGATTATTTTCGTTACGACTGGGGGCTTGGCCCGTCACGCGGCGGCACGTACAAGAAGGCTCCGGTTCTATACGGTAGCGAAGGCGCGGTCGCCTCTTTTACGGTACCTGCGATGACTGCCAATATTGACCAAGACGTGATCTTGCAACTGAGTGAGGGGTTGTATGAAGTGCGAACCACCGCGACGGTGTATCTGGCTCCGGGGGGGTCCGCCCCGCCGCCGGCGCAGAACGTGGCGCCCACGGTGAGCGTCACACCTCCTACCCGGACCGTGTCGCAGGGACAAACCGCCGTCTTTACCGCCACGGCAAACGACCCGAACGGCGACACGCTCGGCTTTACTTGGCTGCTGGGAGATACGAGTGTGACGCAGAGTTATGTTGTAACGGAGCGCGCCAGTGCCTGTCTCTTATACACATCGCTCTCTTATCCTACTTCAGGCCTTGCGCCGGGTTCGTACACCGTCAGCGTGCAGGCGAAGGAGACGCAGACCACCGAAAAGCTGGCCTCCACCAAAGCTTTCGCCACCTTGGTCGTCTCCCTGTCGGGTGGCGGCGAGCCCGGCACCGTCGAAGTAACGCCCGGCTCCTGTTCCGCAGGCAACTCGGGTCCCCAACTGGTTTCCATCACGCCCGATCCGCGCCAGAACAGCCTGATCTACAGCCCGCGGCAGGAAGCCTCCGTCGAACTGATCTTCCAGGACAGCTCCACGAAACCGGGCTCGTGGGGGGGCACGCAGACGGGAGTCAGCGACATCATATGGGACCTGGACGAGCTCAGCAGTCGGGGGGTCAGCCCCACTACCACGCCTGCTTATGCCATGCCCGATCCCAAGCAGGCGAAGTCGACGCTGAAGTTCACGGTGCCTGAGGCGGTCACGGCGGGGACGGCCCGGATTACGGTGACGGCGAAAGACGTGCTTGAGTGTTCCACCACCGTCAAGTTTGACGTGGAGTTGTTGAGCGAGAATCCGTCGTCTCCGGGGGTCCCGGTGGCTCGAATCCGGTACGACGAGGAGGGCGACGGAACCTATTCGGGTCCTTTCGAGTCCGGGCACACTGTGACGACCGCTCGGCGGACCATCCACTTGGACGCCGGGGCGAGCGAAGACGACGAAGGGCTGGAGAACCTAACCTTCACTTGGTCGGCCGGCGGCATCGCCGGTGTCGAAGTGTCTCTTGCCGACCAGCGGCAGGCCGTGCTGACGGTCCCCGGCAGAGCCACCGGAACGGTGACGGTGACCCTCAAGGTGAAGGATTCCGACGGGAACGAGGGGACGTCGACGATAGGCTTTACTTACACGACGGCGAGCAAGCCGCCCAAGGCCGAGATCGTTTCCGCCCCGCCTTGGGTATCCGTGGGCGAGGAATTCCAGGTTGTCGCCGGGGCGAAGTCGGGCGGCGGCAGCGGCGGCTT
>JAPXNP010000311.1:0-3407 GCA_033811955.1 Acidobacteriota bacterium | reverse complement strand
CGCACGTATAGAATGCTCGGAGTTCCGCACCGGGGTACCCAGGGGGACTTCCACTTTGCTCATGTGCAGAACTTCGTCGAGGCGGTGCGGTCACGGAAGCGGCCGACGGCCGATGTCGAGGTCGGCCACAAATCCGTCATAGCGTGCCACTTGGGCAATGTCGCGGTTCGGCTTAGGACGCAGGTCAAGTGGGATCCGGCGACCGAGACCATCAGTGGGCACCCCGAGGCGGCCAAGCTGGTGGGGCGTGAGTATCGAGCTCCTTGGAAGCTGCCGCAAGTCTGAAGCGGGCGACGGATTGTTCAGGGTTTCCGGTCACCCGAAGAACTTGCCCGGCAAGTCGGATAACGTCCGGTTTCTTGCTGGAATACCTGCGGGGGAAGGATTGGGCAGGAGCCGAGGGTGAGATCGGTACGCCGATGTTTGATCCGGAGCGCCTTCTAAGAGAGTTGGTTCGCTCTTGCTTGCGCCGGTCGGGGGTGGAGTGGGGGCAAATCTCTTCCCAACGGGCGGAGTGGCGGCTCAAGGCGGGATTGGGCTTGCCGGGCGCCAAGCCGGAAACCATGGAGCTCGCTCGTGGGGGGAGGATGCCACCCACCTCCGGACCTAGAGCGCTTGCCCGGGATGCCGCGGAACTTTCGAGCGAGAACCGACGCCGAGAAGCTATGCTGCTGGTTCGCGCGATGATTGTGGCGGCCGTCGAGCATCATCGTATAGATGTCGATGAAGAAAGTGCCCTCCTTGAGCGTATTCAACAGCTGAACCTGACGGAAGCGGACCGTCGAGTGCTGGAGCGCGAGATGAGGCAGATTCCCACGGTAGAGACGCTTTTGAGTGAGGTGCGATCTCTGGGGGAAGCACGCCGATTCTATGCGGCGAGCGTGGCGGCCGTCGGGCGGGCAAGCCCAACCGACTGTGATTATTTGCATTACCTCCGTTTGCGTCTGAGGATCGACGATCGGACGGCGTCGAGGATTTGTTCTCTGCTTGGACTGGGGGACCGGGCCTTCACCCGGGGGAAAGAGAAAGGAGCCTGACCGTGACTCAGTGGTACTTGAGCTATGACGGACGACAAATTGGGCCGCTCACCGAGGAAGAGGCGCGCCGCGAAGCTGCGCGGAATCCGAAGGGTTATGCCTGGCGTCAGGGGTTTGTTGAATGGGTGCCGATTGCGAGTGTGGTTGAGCTCGGTGCCGGAGCCGGCTTCGCACCGCCTCCACCGGTGCGCGGCAGAGCCCACGAGATCGACTTCAAGATCTTTGGGGAGGAAATGCAGTTTGTCGAGGTGGAGTTGGATCCGGGGGAGAGCGCCGTCGCCGAAGCGGGCGCCATGATGTACAAGGATCCGTCCGTTCAGCTGGAGACCATATTCGGCGACGGTTCCACCTCGGGTGGAGGTTTCATGGACAAACTCTTAGGCGCCGGTAAACGTTTACTGACGGGCGAGAGTTTGTTCATCACGGTCTTCACGCAGCGAGGATCGGGTAAGGCCAGGGTGGCCTTCGGAGCACCGTATCCGGGGACCATCATCCCTGTGAAGCTTGCTGAAATCGGCGGCATGCTCATCTGTCAGAAGGACAGTTTTCTGGCCGCCGCACGTGGGGTTCAGATCGGGATCTACTTTCAACGGCGCATCCTTACCGGCTTGTTCGGCGGAGAGGGCTTCATCATGCAGAAGCTGGAAGGCGACGGGTGGGTTTTCGTTCACGCCGGCGGGTGTGTGGTCGAGCGCCGGCTAAACGCCGGCGAAGAGTTGCACGTCGACACCGGGTGCGTGGTTGCCTTCCAGAATGGGATCGAGTTCGATATTCAGCAGGTCGGGGGCATCAAGTCGGCCTTGTTCGGCGGGGAAGGGCTGTTTTTTGCACGGTTGGTGGGCCCGGGTAAGGTATGGTTGCAGTCTTTACCCTTCTCGCGCCTGGCGGGACGCATGCTGCAAGCAGCTCCCCAAGCTGGCGGCAAGCGGGTTGGAGAGGGATCCGTACTCGGCGGGTTGGGTGACCTGCTCGACGGTGATCGGTACTAGCGGAGGAAGCCTTACGCCTGGGTGGCTAGGCTCCGACCTCGGCCGGGGACACCAAGAATCTGTCCAGTCCTTCTCCGGGTATCCAGAGATCGCGCTCTGCGTCAAACCAGACCGAAAGACAGCCGCAGTTTGGAATCACCAGCGGTCCATCGATCTCGGGAAACCAGGAGTGCAGAAGGACCCGCATGATAAGACCGTGGAACACCACTGCCAAGTCACCTCGGGGAAGTTGGGAGGCTTCATGTTCGATCACGCGCCGGGCGCGCTCAAGTGCCTCGCGCTTCAGCTCTCCACCGGGGAAACCGTTGTCGAGAAGCCGCGGGTCTCTCCAGAGCTTTACCGGTTCCTCACCGAAGCACTCCATAACCTCGCGGGTTGTCAGGCCCTCGGCCCGACCCACGTTCACTTCGCGGAGATCCGGAGTAGCGTAGACCGGAAGCCGGTGGGGTTCCGCCAGGATTTCGGCGGTTTGCCGAGCCCGAAGCAGGTCGCTGGACACAACTCGCCCGAGCGGTACGTCACGAAAACGTTCCGCCAGGTCATACGCCTGGGCGACACCTTCCGGACTTAAGGGCAGGTCCATTTGTCCCTGCCAGACTATCCGCCGGTTCCATTCGGTTTCACCGTGGCGGATCAACCACACGCACACCGGATTCTGCATCGGCTTCATCGACGAATCGCGCCTTCCATCGCACTTCTATGGTTCATAATCGACAATTCCGCGGGGTGCCATGAGCCCCGCTTAGTGCAATAGGATAGCAGGAGGCGTGAAGTACCAAGGCAAGGCCGGCGGAAGGCCGTGCGAATCCGTTTTCCGGGGAAGCTCCCCATGAGCTTCTTCTTATGAGCAGCCGGCGTTTCCACAACTTCGAAAGCCCAACGGTTCGGACCTGCAGTGACCTGCAACGTTTTGCCGAATCACCCACCGCGTTTTGAAGAGCGGGAACGGACGGAAAGGCGGCGGGGCCAGACTTCGCAGATCATCCGGACGACTCCCATGGTTTGTACGGCAGGTACCCCGCGCTCTGCGCGATCGGCGCGTCGCCTGAAGAAAATCTTCTACAAGCCTGATGCCGCCTGGTCTTTAGGCACTGTAGTGCGTATCCTTCTCGCCATGGATTCATCATGTTTCCGATCGTGCTGTAACTCGTGGGTTCCTCTTGGAATTCTTACGCTTGTTTTTCTCTCCGGTCCGGTTTTCGCCGCTGAGCAGTTATTCAATGGGCACGACTTGACCGGTTGGGTGGAAGTCGGAGGCCGCGGCGTCTTTACCGTCGAAAACGGAGAAATCACAGCCCGTCCGGGGGGGCTGATTCCGACCTGGCTGCGGACGGAACAGGAGTTCGACAACTTCCGTCTCCGTCTGGAGTATTTGACACCC
>JAPXNP010000310.1:0-3416 GCA_033811955.1 Acidobacteriota bacterium | reverse complement strand
CAGGCCTTGGAGCTACGCGGCGATATGGGGAACTGGATTTTCGGCTGCGATATATGCCAGGAGGTGTGCCCTTGGAATCGTCGGGCAGCCTGGAAAGGGGACCTCGCTTTCGGGGATTCGGGGCGACGTTATGATTTGGTTCGTTTAGTTGAGGTCGGTCCGGATGAGTTCTCGGAGGAGTTCCGGGGCAGTCCCGTCCGCCGCTCGAAGTGGGAGGGTTTTCTGCGGAACGTGGCGGTGGCTCTCGGGAACAGCGGGCTGGCCGAAGCGAGGGGGGTACTGGAACGCTTGGCTAGGGGAGAGGGGATGGTAGCCGAGCACGCCCGATGGGCTCTTGGCTGGCTGGGATCAGCCTAACTGAGTGACAGGGAGTGTCGGTTCTTGTAGTGGCCGGTTGCTTCGACCGGCAACTAGTGTGGGGAATTCCTCTATGAATCAACAACATGCTCTTGCGGTGTGTCGTCAGCCCACCCGTAAGCTGCTAGAATGGCCCGCGTGAAGGGTGTCGTAGGGGTCATTCTCGGAGGTGGTAAGGGTACTCGGTTGTTTCCTCTCACACTGATCCGGTCGAAACCGGCGGTTCCGCTCGGAGGAAAGTACCGGCTGGTGGATATACCTATCAGTAACTGCATCAATTCGGGGATCAACCGGATCTTTGTACTGACGCAGTACAATTCCGAGTCTCTGAACCGTCATATCACGCAGACGTATCGGTTCGGACTTTTCTCGGAAGGTTTCGTCGACATTTTGGCGGCGGAGCAAACGCCGGACAGCGTCACCTGGTATCAGGGAACCGCCGATGCGGTACGGCAGTCGCTCCGGCATATTCTCACGTACCGACCCAAGTACATCCTGATTCTTTCCGGCGATCACTTGTATCGGATGGACTACCGACAGCTGCTCCGGCATCACAAGGAGAAGAACGCAGACATTACGTTGTGCGTGTATCCAGTGACCCGGGAAAACGCTCACCAGTTGGGGATTCTGCGGATGGACAACACGGGTCGGATCGTCGAGTTCGTGGAGAAGCCTCAGGATCCGGAAGTGATCGAGCGTTTGAAGGTGGACGTGCGGGTGTTGGCTTCGTTGGGGGTTTCTGAAGACCGGTGCCTCCTGGCTTCCATGGGAATTTACCTTTTCAACACCGAGAGTCTGGTAAAGGTCCTCAGCGAAGAACCGAAAATGGATTTCGGCCGGGATATCATTCCGGCGGCCATTCCTCGATACAAGGTGTATGGTTATGTCTTCGACAGTTACTGGGAAGACATCGGAACCATTGAGGCGTTCTACCGGGCCAACCTGGATCTCACCGCCGAGAATCCGAAATTCAGCTTCTACGCTCCGGAAGCGCCCATCTACTCCCACCCGCGTTTTCTTCCGGCGTCGCGCATTCTTAACTGCCGGCTGACTCGTAGCATCGTCTCGGAAGGGTGTGAGATCCACAGTTCATCGATCGAAGACTCGGTCATCGGGATCCGAAGCATGATCCGGGAAGGTACGGAAATCCGAAGGACACTGGTGTTGGGCGCGGATTTTTACGACGACGAGCCGATCGATCCCATCCCCCTCGGGATCGGTCCCGCATGTAGGATCCAGGGCGCGATTATCGACAAGAACGCTCGGATCGGAGCCGGTGTGAAGATCTTAAACGAGCGAGGTTTGCGGGACCACGACGGCGAGAACTACTATGTTCGGGACGGGATCGTGATCATTCCGAAAAATGCCAAGATTCCCGACGGTACCGTGATCTGAGGCTAGAGCAGAATCGTCGGAGATTCCGACCTGCGGTGTTGCACGGACCGCGGCGGCAGCCACGAAGCGCCTTGTTCCCAGTCGCATCGTAGCGTTCGCCGGTACCGGGGGACCGGCGAACACGTTTCTGTCGACGGGTTTCAGCGCCTAGGTCGTCTTACCACACGGGTCGGTTGACTTTGGGTGAGCCCGGACTGTGGCGCCGGGGGCGCCGGAAACTCGCCCACTTCCCGCGTCGCACGTGCGAAAAACTGAAGCGCGGTCAGTGCCCCGTGCAAAGTATTCCGAGGGCCGAGACTGAGAAAGCGGGGCTGGTACCTCAGTGAACCGTCTCACTCTGCTGCTCGGCCTTTCGTCGAGCGATTTCCTCAATCTTTTCTTGTACCCGCCTCTCAAGATCGAGGATCCGCTCGAGGTCCTTTTCGACGGCATGGGAGTCGACCACATCTCCGACGAAGTCGACGTGAATGGTCCACGCTTTCCGGACCTCTCCCGTCTCCGGATCGCGGTAGTAGCAGTCCTCCCAGAGACGCTTGTTCTCGAAACCGAGAGTGACGTATTGGCCGACCTCGTATTCAAGGGTCGTCGGAACGATATCGAATTCCTGGACTTCGTCGGTTGGGTCCAGGGCCTGAAGGACCATCAGGGTCGCGTCGGGGACGCGCCGGGTACACTCCGGGTCCCGGTAAAAAGGAATCCCAACCTGAAGGACCTTCAGGGGGACCACCGGGATCTTGTCGGTCACGTCGGGTTTTCTGGAAAGCTTGACGATCTGCTTCCTCTTGAAAAGTGCCATGCCTAGTCCTCCACCTCAACCACCCGGAACTTACGACGTGCCTTCCCCTTTAGCACGTCGAAACCCGTTGTTCCGTAGTGAAATGAACGTCGCGTAATTTAGCACAGACGCTTCGGGTTTGTCGTTTAACGAACAGAGTCCGAAGGTGCTTTCCGATACTGGAAGCTTCGGAGCATCGCCGGGTCGAGGTGCCGCTGCACACGCGGGCGGCTTGCATTCCCGTGGCAAATCTGCTAAGAATTCAAGCTCCTTATGCTGGAGCTGGATTGGACTCTGCCGGTTGCTTCTGTAGTTTTCCTTCTGACGTTGTGGGGGATGAACACGTTTCTCTTCCGGCCTCTCTGGGCCACGTTGGATGAACGTCGTCGTCGTGTCGAAGGCCCTCGGTCGGAGGCCGAATCAGCCCGGCGACGCATCGCCGAGGTTGAGGAAACTTGCAAGGCCAGGATCCGTGAGGCCCGCCGCGAAGGTTACGAGGTGGCGGAGTCCATGCGGCGCGAGTCACTGAAGACGCGCCAGGAGCGAATCGTGGCAGCTCGTGAGGAAGCGGAAAGGCGACTGGCCGAAGCACGCCGGTTGCTCAGTGGGGAAATGGAAGCAGCGCGCAAGCGGTTGGAGGAGAGTGCGGAAGACCTGGCCCACCTTATCACCGCCAGGATACTGGGGCAGTCCTAGCGGCGCGACAGCCGCTCAGTTAGGCTGCGGAGTTGCATATCGGATCGGGGACCGCGTGCTTGGTTGTTTCCCTCGACAGAGTGGAGTTGCTGTGACAAGGAATATCGTCGTAAAGGTCGTCGCGGGTGTCACCGCCTGGCTGGTGGTTACTCTGCCGGTCTGGGCGGCTGAGGCGGAGCAGTCGTCGTGGGGC